>ONXS01000069.1 GCA_900321855.1 uncultured Eubacteriales bacterium
ACTGGACAACTCTTCCAAACAGACGGAAGTTTTTTTGCTTATTATTTGCACTCCGATACAAATCAATCAGGCGGTACTGATACGCATGATATGCCTCGTGACAACATATGTCAATCAGCCTTTCTGCTGACTCTTTTTCCAAAACATCTGCATTAATAGAAATCGTATGTGTTTCCTCACTGTACTGTCCCCATGTATAATCATTTAGATTATCCGCCACTACATTTAATTCAACTGGAAGTCCCAAAATCTGCGCTTCCGTATTTGCAAGAATCTGCATGACATCTAATCGCTCCTGAACAGATAACTGATACCATTCTTCACTGTGCAAACCATGAAGCTTGTCAATATTTGTCTGAATCACATTTGTTGCCGATTTATAATTTCCCGGTTCCGCTTTTATATCCGATACGAGAATTCCACCCCGAAACATAATTGTGCCAACAATGGACGCCATAATCACACTGGTTCCGATTGCTGTCATGTAATGCCCCAGATAAATACATCGAATGATTCTGTTTTTTATAATTCGTTTTCTATGTCGTCTGCGCTTAATTTTACACGATAAAATACTGACACACAGCAGAAAAAACACAACACCCGTGATTATCATAATAACAATGATTCTCACATATAAAACTTTTCGATAGCTGATAATCGTATAAATTCCCAGAGGAATCAATGCACAGCAAAAACTTGCCCCATAGTTCTTATTTTTTCGAAAAATAACAAATGTTCCAAATATGACATACAAAACCCATGCAATACACAATATAATTTTTGATTTGTTCGTTGTATATCCCGGCAGGTTTTTAAATACCATCGAATTATATAGCAAAACTACGATAAATCCTGTGAAAAGACTCTGTAACAAAAAATCTGCTGTACCCACTGTACTTCTATCTTTCATATTTTCACCTTATCTGCTTTCTTCTCTAAAGACCAGTTCCGTTACTCATCACGTTATCTCATTTGGAGATTGTTTCCCATTGGCACCGATTTGTACTATCTTCACTTATCTCGCCGTAAGATTAACCTCATCGAGACTAATCTGTTTTATACCCACTTATCTCACCGTGAGATTAACCCCATCGAGACTAATCTGTTTTATCCCCACTTATCTTACCGTGAGATTAACCCCATCGAGACTAATCTGTTATATCTCCACTATAAATTGTAGGCTTTTCTCACTCAGATAAACCACTCATATGCTCTGAAATCTGTCCATCATTTGATTCGCCAATCTCATTTTCAATTACGTTGTCTGTATATCTGAGCGTATAATACTGATAATGGATATTTCCTGACTCATCTGTATCATTACACTGAATATTCATAATGCCATTCTCTCTGATATAATACAAATACTCTGTTTTTATCACACCGTCTAAGCTGCCTTTTTCGCTTATATCCTGTTTGACTTTTTCCAGAATCTCACTGGCATTTTCGTATTTCATAAAATCCTCTTCTGAAATCTGTTTGGCATCATATTCTTTGTACTCTGTACCGTCAAAATAAATATATGCCTCTTTCCATGTGTGAAGAATCATTCCGTCAATACTTGCATCATACATTCCATCATAAGCTTCCACATTGACATAGACATCTTTTCCATCTTGCTTTTGTCCACAGTAACCATACTGATTTTCTAATACCAGTTGTGGCTCTCCTTGATTTAATCTCACAAGAGAAAAATTCTTACCAGTTCCCATCTCACGATATGTATTCAAAACTATATGTGTTTCATCATCATACACAATCTGCGTAAATTCAAGTCCATCCATTTTCATATCATTTTCTGATATTTTTTTACAAATATTTTTATCACTGCTGCAAAACCAGAGCTGACTGACATCATCTTTCATAAATGCACCCAACATCTCTTTGCGTCCGTCATGGTCCATGTCAACATAAATACTGTCCTGCAGTGTCTCGCCGGTTGTCTCTTCTATTTTCTTGCGCAATTCCTCTTCGCCAAATTCAGAATCTGCATCACTCGTTGTCTCCTGCTCTATTCCAGAATCAGATGAATGTTCCACAGTTGTTTCTGCCTGTTTTGTTTCTATATGTTTTTGTTTTTTGGCAGGCTTTCCACATGCCACAAGCCCCGTCACTCCCACAACAGTAGCCGTCAAAAAAATATATTTTCTCAGTTTCATCAAAATCCCTCCAATCACAAATAGATATTTTTATTGTGTTTCTCTACATGATATATCATTGCAGTTTTTAAAATCGAATTAGGTTCATTCGCATCTAACCATTGTCTAAAGTCATAAGCTTTCAAACAAAATGTAATCATCCTACTTTTCTATCTCATCACTTTTCCATCTTCAATCACAACAACGTCATGATTTGAAACCGATAATATTCTCGAATATCGATTTAAAATATGTTTCTCTGTATTTTGAATGTATAACTCTAGATTTTCCGGCTCATAATGTGGAATGATTGTACCATCAAATAGTCCTAATGCTGTAAAATCTATCATTCTGACAAAATTGCTGTCAAAGTCCCTTGCGAGCATTATATCCGTACCTGCAATTATCGCTCCCGCTGAACTTCCTATATATGTACGATTCTCACTCTGCACCAAATTCTCTATATAATCCATAAAAAGATTATCTCTCATATATTTTAAGACTTCAAATGTGTTTCCCTCTGTCACATAGACATAGTCAGGGATAATTCCTTTTGGAACTCCATTTGCAGAGAGATATAGATTTTCTCTCTGAAATCCCATAATTTCCACAGCGTTGTTCATAATAATATCATCAACTCCGTAGGGAGGATAGGAAATGATAAACATACTGCTATTAGAAATATCTTTATCGTCTATGTTTTCAAGTATTTGCTTACATCCAATTTTTGTATTTAGACCTTTACTATTTAATATCAACTTTCCCATAATTCTCTACTCCCCTAACAAAACTTTATATTCTCTTTTACGATATTCGCCATATACTCTCGTATAAACTCACTCGCAACAGGAAACTTATCTCATATATTTATACTTCGTTCGTGTGTGGCTCATTGCTAATGCGTGTCATTAAGACAACCGTCTCCACATGCTCCGAAAACGGAAAATTATCAAACGCCTGTACTTTTCTAAGCTCATACCCATGCTCATCCATATAGTGAATGTCTCTCGCCAGTGTTGCACTGTCGCAGCTCACATAGACAAGTCGCTCTGGCTGCATTTGGACAATTGTCTCAAGCAGTTTTTCATCGCATCCTTTTCTTGGAGGGTCTACGACTATGACATCGGCATAACCACCATGCTTTTTATAATAATCCGGTAAGACTTCTTCTGATTTACCTACAAAAAATTCTACATTCTCAATGCCGTTAATCTTGGCATTGTTTTTCGCATCGCGAATGGCATCAGAGATAATCTCCACGCCAAATACTTTTTTTGCAGCTTTGGCAAGGAATAGAGAAATACTTCCGATTCCACAATATAAATCCCATACAGTCTCTTCTCCTGTAAGACCTGCAAATTCAAGTGCTTTGCTGTACATCTTCTCAGTCTGGACTGGATTTACCTGAAAGAATGATTTTGGTGAAATATTGAATTTGACATCGCCAATATAATCCGTAATATATTTCTTTCCATAAATATGTTCTAAAATTTTTCCCATAATCACATTGGTATTGCAGAGATTTATGCTGACAAAAATGCTCGTCATACCTTTGACCGTTTTTAATCGCTCGACAAGTTCTTCCTGATTTGGAATCTTATTGCCATTGATAATGATGCACACCATGATTTCGCCTGTATGAAATGCTTTTCGAATCATCACATAGCGAATCAGTCCTTTTAAAGTGACCTCATCATATGGGGCAATGTTCTTCTCTGCCATGAATTCTTTGAGAATTTTTAAGATTTCTTCGTTCTCTGGAACTCCGATATGACATTCTTCATTTGGAATAATGACATGCGTTCTTCCCGCATAAAATCCGGAAACCAGATTGCCCTCTTTATCCAATCCGATTGGAAACTGAGCTTTGTTTCTGTAATGATAAGGATTATCCATTCCAACAATTGGAGCCATCTCATATCCTGTCACTTTTCCAATCTTGTCGATATTATTCTTGACTTTGTTCTGTTTAAATCGAAGCTGTTCCTCATAACTTGCAGCCATGACCTTGCACCCGCCACATTTACTTGCGACTGGACATCTTGGCTCTACACGGAAAGGCGAAGGTTTTACCACCTTCATCAGCTTTGCATATGCGTACTTTGGATGTGCCTTTGTAATTTTGACTTCGCAGGTATCTAGACGAACTGCGTCTTTAATAAACAGCGTATAACCGTCCATTCTGGCAATTCCCTCACCATTTACTCCGACATCTTCAATCTCTACTGTATAAACTTCATTTTTATTGTAAGAAAACTCTTGTTCAACTTTCTTTTTTTTACTCATAATATTCACTCAAAATCCTATCTAAATATTTTTATCTTCTGTAAATTTTTATGTTATAAATGCCTAAATATAAGAAACACTCCCCACACAGGCAGGCTTATCGCTGCCTGTGCGAAAAATGTCCTCTATTTTATGCTCATTTATCTTGTATTGCTATTTTTTATAGCTGATTCCCGGTATTTAATGTTCTATATTAAATTTTCAATATTTTATCTTCTACATTCAATTCTCAATATTTTATCTTCTACATTCAATTCTCAATATTTTATCTTCTACATTTAATTCTCAATATTTTATCTTCTACATTTAATTTTCAATATTTTATCTTCTATATCTAATCTTCTATCGATGCTTTTCTAATATTTGACTCCAAAAATCTGTTATAGCCAAACCACTCTGAGCCGTCTGCCGGTCTTTGGTTCACAATCTCTGTGATTGTCTCCATTTTTGCATCTGTATTATCGGCAAGATTCAGGGCAAATGCCTCTGGAAGTGCCGGTTTCTTAGGTGAGCCATATTCAAGTTCTCCGTGATGTGCAAGGATGCAGTGTTTTAATTCTCTGCCAAGTTTTACCGGAAATCCCTCGATTTCTAAAATCTTATTTCCAATCAATTCATATCCCATCACAATATGTCCTAACAATTGTCCTGGGTCTGTATAGTCATTCTGTGGGAATGACGATAACTCATATACTTTTCCAATATCATGCAGCATCGCTGCTGTGAGCAATAAATCTCTGTTGAGAATTGGATATGCTGTAGAATAGTAGTCACACAATTTTGTAACAGATAATGTGTGCTCTAACAGTCCACCCATAAATCCATGATGTACAGATTTTGCTGCAGAATGTATCTTAAATTCTTTGATTAGCTTTTCATCATTTTTAAAAATCAAGACAAGGAGCTGATGCAAATATTCATTCTTTATCGAATCTACAAGTTTCAAGAGTTCTGCATACATCTCTTCAATATCTTTGGAAGAACTTGGAAGATAATCTATTGGATTGTATTCTCCCTCTTGTGCCACTCTGACATTCTTAATGCTCATCTGTAATGCACCATTATAAGAGGACACTTCTCCTCTTATTTCAACATAGTCCAATACTTCAAATTCATTGATTCCCATTGAATTTGGGTCCCATATTTTACATTCAATAATGCCTGTCTTATCCTGTAAAATTACATTGTCATATGCTTTTCCATTCTTAGTTACCGCAGAGTTTTTCTGTTTGCACAGGAAAATTCCTCTGATGCTATCTCCGTCTCTAAATTCATTGATATATTTCATATTTTTACCTCTTGTTTTATTTTGTAAAGCAGACATTCGCAATCTGCTTCGCTACTTGCTCATAAATGTAGGCTGCTTCGTAGCTTGTCAGAAGGGGCTTTCACTCCTCCTGACATAAGCATCCCCTGATACCCCCGCCTACATCTTTACGCTTTAGTGGCAGAGGATTGCTTATCTGCGTTCAAACCGTACTACAGCTCTGTATATTAGCTGTTCTCTGGCATTGTTCCTACCATAATTTTATATTCTATATTTTTATATCCTTCTGCACCTTTTCTTGCCACAACAATCACTGCCTCATCATTTGGTTTAAGACTTAAAACAGCCTGATTGTATTCGTCAAAATTTGTAACCTTTTTATTCCCCACCTTGACAATGATGTCTCCATTTAAAATGCCATACTGATAAGCTGGCGAATCGACCTCTGTACTCGAAACATAAATACCTTTCGACATCTTGTCATCAATTGTATCTATAACCTCCTTTGTAACCTCTCTTCCATAAATTCCCAAATATGGAACATCTTCCTCCCGTATCATCATATTCAGAAGATTAGAAATTTCTGACATAGTAAGAACAGAAATATGATTTGAAATATCTTCATAGGAAATACCTATTACCTTTCCATTCATGTCAAAAATAAATCCGTTTTCATTATGTGAAGGCAGAATATCTGTACCCTCTAATTGAATTTGTGCATCTACTATGCTAACAACATTTGTCGACAATGTCAATGCTCCTTTTTTCACTGTACATTCCTGCTCAACAGGATTTCCAATGTCTAAAATCCCCATATGCTCTGCATATGTGTTCTGTAAAGAAATGTGTGCAGCTTCTATGTGTTCAAGTTCTTTCTGACTCACATTTTCTCTCGAAACATACACAAGTGCGAGTTTCAAGTCAGGGTAGGATACCTTAACCTGCCCCCCCACTGTAGAATTCGAAAATTTTACAGTCACTACTTCGTTCTTCTTCAGTTCATCGTCATGAACAAGAATATATACTCCGTCACTAACATTTACAATTAAACCACTTTTGTGTATGGATGTGATGACTTTTGCTCTTCCCGGATGCTCTCCGACTTGTCTGTTATAACTCACAACTGTTACTTTCTGTTTCATCTTCTCTTCACTGATCGGTGCAACATCATCTTTATGATTGTCTAAAATCGAATCTTCTGACTCAGTATTCATTCTTCTGTTATTTTTCCGAATCACCAGCCGTTCTTTTTCTGATTTGACCACTTCGTGTAACTGTATGTCATTGTACCATAAAATAAACCAGATTATCCCACATATAATTACCGCTCCGCTAATTCCTATCGAAAATAATTTTAGCATTCGCTTGCGTTTAATATTGACTACCCTCTCATTAATAAAAATAAAATCTCGTTTTATCTGTTCGTTAATATTTTTCTTATCCAAAATGCCACTTCTCCACTTCAATTTCATAAGTTTTACGAACCACCATATATAGATATTATTATAAAACAAGAATATGAACATACTGTAAATTTTATGTTACTATTGCAAACTTATACATGGCACCAATACTCAATTTCGAATATTGATGCCCAATTTGTGTCTGCTTCGACTGACATACCATCTGTGCAAATCAATTTACATCCTTGTGAAGATAAATGAAAGAAGTTATTCATTGCTTAAATTTAAAAAGTAGAGTACAATGAAAGCAAGACTCTTTTAATAAGGTAATGATTCGGAATCAAGTCCAAAAATATGTTTCTGAATGATTGCAAAATAAGAAAGGATTATTATGAACGAAAAGGTTTTACACACTTTAGAATTTGATAAAATTATACATAAACTATCCGAGTTTGCAACCTGTGATGCCGGTAAGACAGCATGTTTAAAGATTACTCCGCTGGATGATCTCACCAAAATCAAGTCTTTACAGCGTCAAACCACAGATGCACTTGTTCGTATTCTCCGTTCCGGAAGTATTTCATTCTCTGGAACACGAGATATTTTGGAGACAATCAAACGTCTGGAAGTCGGTGCAAGCCTCGGTATTCCGGAACTTTTAAATATTTCAAGTATACTGACAGTGGCAAATCGTGCAAAATCTTACGGGCGCCGCGAGGAATCTGATACAAATGATTCAATTGAATACATGTTTGATGCACTCAATCCACTCACTCCACTCAAAAACGATATTGATAAATGTATCATTTCAGAAGAAGAAATCAGCGATGATGCAAGTCCAACATTGAAAAGCATCAGACGACATATCAAGCTCACTGGCGAACAGATTCACACCCAGCTTAATTCCATTGTAAATGGCAGCACATCAAAAACATATCTTCAGGACAATATTATTACCATGCGAAATGGCAGATACTGTATTCCAGTTAAACAGGAATACAAAAATCAAGTGGCCGGTATGGTTCATGACCAGTCCCAGACTGGCTCTACTGTATTTATTGAGCCTATGGCCATTGTCAAACTGAATAATGAGCTGAGAGAACTTGCAATTAAAGAAAAAGCTGAAATTGAAGTTATTTTGGCAAACCTCTCATCAAAATGTGCAGAATATATGATTGAAATTGAATCAGATTACCGTATGCTTGTGGAACTCGACAAGATTTTTGCAAGAGCAATGTACTCAAAATTCATCAAGGGTTCTGAACCAATCTTCGCTCCTGACAAATACATCAATATCAAGAATGGTCGTCATCCTCTGATTGATGCAAAAAAAGTCGTTCCGATTAATGTCTATCTCGGAAGAGATTTTGATTTACTGATTGTTACAGGACCAAATACCGGTGGTAAAACAGTTTCCCTCAAAACAATTGGTCTTATGACTCTGATGGGACAATCCGGACTTCACATTCCGGCAGATGAAAACTCTACACTCTCCGTATTTCGTGAGGTCTATGCAGATATTGGTGATGAGCAGAGTATTGAGCAGAGTCTCAGTACGTTTTCATCTCACATGACAAGAATTGTAGAGATTTTAAACCATGCGGACAGTGACTCTCTTGTGCTCTTTGATGAACTATGTTCAGGAACAGACCCAGTAGAAGGTGCCGCACTTGCCTCTTCTATTCTGACATTTTTACACAATATGAAAGTTCTCACAATGGCAACTACCCATTATAGTGAGTTAAAGATGTTCGCACTGTCTACTCCTATGGTTGAAAATGCAAGTTGTGAATTTGATGTAGAGACACTGCGCCCAACCTACAAAATGTTAATCGGTGTTCCCGGAAAAAGTAATGCTTTCGCTATTTCTTCCAAACTCGGTCTGCCATCTTACATCATTGATGATGCTAAAAAACATCTCGATGAGGACAGTATTTCATTCGAAGATATTCTGACCGACCTTGAAACCAGCAAAGCCACAATTGAACAGGAAAAATCTGAAATTCAGCAGTATAAAGCAGAGATTGAGGACTTAAAGAAACAGCTGCAAACAAAAACAGACTCTCTCGATGACAAACGTGAAAACATTCTCAGAAAAGCCAATGAAGAGGCTGCACAGATTCTCAAAGAGGCGAAGGACTTTGCTGACCAGACAATTCGTGATATTAATAAGGCAGCTACATCGGTTGATAACAGAGCCCTTGAAAAATCAAGAACAAATGTCCGCGAAAAACTGGATAAGACCAGAAATAAACTGGCACTCAAACCAAAACAGTCTCTTATGGGACAACACAAAAAAGAAGATTTTCACATTGGAGACAGGGTAAAAGTTTTAAGTATGAATGTGGAGGGAACAGTTCACTCTCTTCCAAATGCAAAAGGTGAACTGACCGTTATGATGGGAATCCTCAGTTCCGTTGTCAAGATGAATGATCTTGTCATTCTTGAGGAAAATTCACAGACATCTAAATTTACCAAAGGAAAGTCTTCTTATGGTTCAAAAATTAAAGTTTCTAAATCGTCAAGTATCTCCTCTGAAATTAAACTTCTTGGAATGACTTCTGACGAGGCACTTGCTGCACTTGACAAATATCTGGACGATGCTTATATTTCCCATTTAAGCAGTGTCAGAATTGTACACGGAAAGGGTACCGGTGCCCTCCGAAAAGCTGTTCATCAGTATTTAAAGAGGAGTAAATACATTTCAGAATTTCATCTTGCAGAATATGGCGAGGGAGATGCCGGTGTTACAATTGCAAAATTCAAATAATCACAAAATTTCAATATAAATATAAACGGAGGATATGAAAATGGTTGCAAAACAGAAGATACTT
>ONXS01000105.1 GCA_900321855.1 uncultured Eubacteriales bacterium
TTTCAGTTTTATAACTCTTTATCAATGTTATCACCCCTGTCATGGTTTATAAAACCTTTTACCACTTCGTTATATCTAAGTATTTTTCCGATTAACTATTTCCACTCAATACCATACTTATTAGATGTATTATATAGTTTTAATATTTGTATTTCAAGTATTAACTATTTGTTTATAACATTTACAACAGATATTGAACCAAACCATAAAGATATTTGTCTATGTTTATCTATGTTTATCTATTTTTATCTATAAATTCAAAAACTTATGAGTCCTCCTCAAATCCATGTATCTCATATCTTTCCATAATATTTTTCAAGCCAAATTTTATCTCCTCCCTGCTAAAATTATGCTGTTCTAAATACTCATCTGACTTCTCATTTAGATACGCGTAAAATATGAGTGCCAATTTCAATTCTTTTTGCTGTACATCTTCCGTCATCTGATAAATCTGATTTTCCGCCTCGTTGATTTCCCCATTGTCTATCAAACGAAGTAATCTTTGCAATGTTTCCTGTTCCTCATCATTTTCTAATAAGTCTGCTGCCGGTGAATTCATATCAATTCGAAATATCAATCGTAATAGTGTTCTCACCATCTCACTGATGAGCCGCATGACATAGTCCTGTCTGAGCATAGGTCTTTCCTTTCTTGCCATATTGACTTCTCAATTTGTATTTCTGTTATATTTTATTATAACACAGAATCCTTTCGATTTATAATGTTGGGAACAATTTTCGTCTTCCCACATAAAATAAAGAAAACCCTTTGGAGTCAATCAACATGGAGCATTACAAACCAGATAATTGCTACACCCCAAAACCTTTCATCACAAATCTTGAACAAACTGCTTATCAGAACATCAATTACCGAAAAGTTGTCTGGACAGGAGACTATGAACAGTTGACGGTTATGAGTATCCCTGTTCGCTCTGATATCGGACTCGAAATTCATCCAGACACGGACCAAATCATTCGAATTGAGCATGGTTTTGGTATGGTGCAAATGGGCACTTGTAAAAATCAGCTCAACATTCAGCAAAGAGTTGGCAGAGGAGCTGTTATTTTTGTTCCTGCCGGAACTTGGCACAATGTCACAAATATTGGAAATAGCAATTTGAAAATTTCAACAATTTATGCACCACCTCATCACAAAGTTGATACGATTCAGCGAACAAAATGTGATGCCATGAATGAAGAGAATTAAGCTAAGTGTGTGCGGAGCAGATATGCTTTTCGTATCTGCTCCGTAATCCCTCTTTCTGTAAATACATGTCCCTGACATTTCTGCACTGGCATAATTCCAAGCAACGAATTGGTGACAAACATCTCGTCCATATCAAAAATATCTTGTGGCAGAATCACCTGTTCTGTAACCGGAAACTGCTCTATCACAAATCTTCTCACAATTCCGTCTAACAATCCACAAGCAACAGATGGTGTCAAGATTTTCCCTTTTTTTACAAAAAATAAATTTGTCACAGCGCCCTCCGTCAACTCTCCTCTCATATTTAGAAAAAACGGCTCATCAAATCCATCTTTGTGGGCTCGCCTTTTCTCCATGATGTTATCTCCGTAATTCAGTGTTTTGAAATACGTCAACGGTGAAGATTCATTTCTTCGAATACTGCTCTGTTCCAGTACAAATCCCCTCTGATAGTCCTCTTCCTTATATGGATTGTCTCTATGTGTCAGCAAAATATTTTCTGCGGTCACCGTCAGTTTTACTGCACCTCTCTGTATGTTTTGCTCTGTTATGTATTCACATATGAGTTTCCCCCATTTTTGTTCTATATATGTGCCACTCTGAAAATCTCCCTCTCTCCAATCCAGTTCTAATCGCTCTGCCGCTTTTATCATTCTCTCGATATGCTGATTTAAAAATAGGGCTCTCCCATTTTCCACTGCAATGGTTTCAAAAACGCCCAATCCATAACAAAATCCATCATCTATTTGTAGTGTCATCGATTGCCTCCAGCACTGCTTTTGCTTTTTGTAAAATTTCGTCATATTCTGCCTCTGTTTCTGATTCAAATGTAATTCCGCCTCCCACTCCAAGATGATACTGTCCTCCCTGATACACCGCAGTTCGAATGACAATATTCAAGTCTAGGGAGCAATCCATCGATAAATATCCAATCGTTCCGGTATAAATCCCTCTCCTACTTCTTTCCAATTCTTCTATAATCTCCATTGCACGAATTTTGGGTGCCCCTGTAATAGAACCTCCGGGGCACATTGCATACAGAATATCTCTGAGTGAACACTCCTCTTTCAGCGTTCCAACAATTGTAGATACTTGCTGAAATACCGTTGCATAAGACTCTATCTCAAATGATTTTGTTACGTTTACACTTCCAGACACACAGATACGATTCAAATCATTTCGCTCCAAATCAACAATCATCAAGAGTTCACTGCGCTCTTTTTCAGACTCTCTCAGTTCCTGATATAATCTCTCGTCATTCTGCCTAGTCTCCCCTCTTTTTCTCGTTCCCTTAATCGGTCTGGTTTCAATCTGACCATCTTTGACTTTTAAAAATCGTTCCGGCGAAGAACACACAATCTGCGTCTCTCCCAAATTCATATATGCTCCAAATGGAGAAGGGTTATGTATTCTCAAATATCGATACACTTCAAACGGAGATTTTTGGCTTTTGATATGCAACTGCTCCGACATATTTGCAATATAAATATCTCCCTCTCGAATATAATCCATCATTTTCCGAACCACATTCAGATATTCATCTTTTGTAAAGTCTGATGTATACTCCGTTTTCAGCACTTCTGATTTTCTCTCTGCTGCACCATGTTCTTGCCCTAAAAAAGACCGCTCAGATTTTCCTAATTTCGAATCCTGTGTTGTTTTATCAATTCCATTCATTTCATGCGCTAAATCCCAAATCCACTGCTCTATCTTCTTCCATGTCTGATGCTGCTCTCCCAAATGCCCAGATGCTGTTATATAAATCTCCTTTTTCAGACAATCTTCTATGATGAAATTATCATAAAATACAAAACAGCAATCAGGCATTTCCACATGACTTTTGTGTAAACTTTGCAACTGCTCGAATTTTTTTCCATAATCGTAGGAGAAATATCCCAAAGCACCCGAAATTAGCGGTAATCCGGTTGAATTTTCCTCGTAATGCTCCTTAATATACGAATCTAAAACAACCTCTACCGTTTCCTCCATCTTTCTTCCGTTTTTGTAACAGATTCCATCTTCCTCCGTATAAATTTCATACGGGTTTCTGCCGAGAATCGAATATCTTCCCTGATTTTCCACAAATGATGAATCCAAAAATATTGTCATCGGTTCAAAGTGACAATTCTCCCATATTTTCTCTAAGGGAACATAAAAATCCAGTTTTTTAACATATGTCTTCATGATTTTCTCTCCACCTATCACATATTTTTATAAAATTCCCCAACAATTCATGACCGCACTCCGTCATAACTGCCTCTGGGTGAAACTGCACCCCATATACAGGCAGATATTTGTGCTGAATTCCCTGTATACTTCCATCTTGTGCTCTTGCAGTAATCATCAGACATTCTGGGAAATTTTCCTCCTCTATTACCAGAGAATGATACCTTGTAACCGGATACCGCTCTGGCAATCCCTCAAAAATTCCCAATCCATCATGAAAAATCAGCGATACTTTCCCATGCATTGGTCTTTTTCCCTTTTTCACCTCCGCTCCAAAGGCATCTCCAATCATCTGATGACCGAGACATACGCCCAAAACAGGAACATATTTTGATAATTTCATCAGTATTTCTTTGCCATTCATCTGTTCTTTCGGAGATTTTGGACCCGGAGACAGAATAATTCCCTCAAGATTTCCCTTCTCATATTCTTTGATTAACTGCTGTGCTGTAATTTTGTCACTTCGAATCAGGGTAACCGTTACGCCAAGCTCCTCCATATAAGCTGCAAGGTTGTAAACGAAAGAATCATAGTTGTCAATTAAATAATACATTTTTTCTTTTCCTTTTACTGTTTCGAATGTGCCTTGCCTATTATCTGTAATGTCATAAATGATAGTTTCACACGCGACAAACAATCTAACTTCAAAAGCGATAGATTGTACACTTTGCAAATAATCGATTGTCAAGAATAACTATGCGAAACATACTTTGCAAGTTTCACACGTTGTCATAGCAGTCGCCAAATAGACATACAAGTATGTCTGCTTGGCTCGTTGTTTG
>ONXS01000088.1 GCA_900321855.1 uncultured Eubacteriales bacterium
TACCTATTAAGGTAGGGTGCTACTTATTTTGCGTTTAAGGATGGTGAATTCATGAGAGAAGACGAGCCCCTTGGGCTTAAGTTTGTATTATTAGACCGGATGTTCAAAAAACAGATAGAGTACAAGGCAAGTGATTTGGGATTTACGGCAGTTCAGCTGAGCGTACTTGCAGAAATTACGCACAGGGAAAGCATCGGGGTGGAAGAAATCAATCAGAAAGATTTAGAAGAAGCTATGAAAGTGACCCATCCGACCATGACAGAGATTATTAAGCGTTTGGAAAAGAAACATGCGATTATCTGTGAGCCGAGTAAAAAGGATAAACGATCTAAAAAAATCACTTCAACGGGAGAGTATGGAGCTATTTATTTGGATTTAACTACAAAAGATGAAGAAGTATTTCAAGAGATAACAAAAGACGTATCAGAAGAAGAGCGACAAATCTTTTTAAAAACACTGGATAAGATGTTAGATAACATATGTCCAGATAAAATATAAAGACAATGAACAAGAAAGGAAGAAAACGATGATAAAAACGTTAGCAAAAAGTATCAGAGAGTACAAAAAGGCCTCTCTTCTTTCGCCATTTTTTATCATGATTGAAGTTATCATGGAATGTATCCTTCCATTTTTAATGGCGGAACAATGGCAGCAAGATATGCGGCAACTGCATCAGCAGGTTTTGCAGCAAATCTAAGAAGAGATATGTATGTAAAGATTCAGGAGTTCTCATTTGCAGATATTGACCGATTCTCAACATCATCTCTTGTAACTCGTATGACAACAGATATTACAAATGTCCAGAACGCATATCAGATGATTATTCGAGGTGCAATCCGTGCACCATTTATGATTATCTTTTCGATTATTGCAGTCCTTCTTAAAAGTCCGGCATTATCCATCATATATCTGGTTTTAATTCCGGTTCTTGGAGGTGCATTATTTGGAATCGTATTAAAAGTGCATCCAATCTTTGTGAGAATCTTTAAGAAATATGATGCCATGAATGAGTCGGTGCAGGAAAATGTAAGTGGTATTCGTGTTGTAAAATCTTTCGTAAGAGAGCCTTATGAAATTCAGAAATTTGAAAAAGCATCGGAAGATGTGCGAATTGATTTTACTCATGTAGAGAAAATTCTTGCATTAAATAATCCGATTATGATGTTCTGCATCAATGTGGCACTTGTATGTGTAAGTTTCTTTGGTGCAAAAATGATTATTACATCTGGTGGTTCGACATTGAACACAGGTGATTTGCAGTCATTCATGAGTTACGGTATTCAGATTTTAATGTCTCTGATGATGCTATCTTTTGTGTTTGTTATGATTATTATGGCTCAGGAATCCGCAGAGCGTATAGCTGAGGTTTTAAATTACAGCAGTAATCTGGTATCACCGGAAAATGGAGTGACAGAAGTAAAAAATGGAGAAATTGTATTTGACAATGTTTCTTTTAAATATTCAAAGAAGAGCAAACGAGATGCTCTTTCAGATATTAATTTAGTGATTCCATCTGGTTCTACGCTTGGTATTATTGGTGGAACAGGATCTTCAAAATCAACACTTATTCAGTTGATTTCAAGACTTTACGATACAACTACAGGAAGTGTCAAGGTAGGTGGTAGAGATGTAAAGGAATATAATCTCGATTCACTTCGTAATTCAGTTGCTGTTGTGCTCCAGAAAAATGTATTATTCTCTGGAACAATTAAGGAAAATTTGAGATGGGGAAATGAACACGCAACAGAAGAAGAGATGATTCATGCGTGTCAGCTATCTCATGCAGATGAATTTGTACAGCAGTTCCCAGATAAATATGACACGATGATTTCTCAGGGTGGAACCAATGTCTCAGGTGGACAGAAACAGAGACTTTGTATTGCAAGAGCACTTTTAAAGAAACCAAAAGTGTTAATTCTTGATGATTCAACATCAGCAGTTGATACAAAGACAGATGCTTTGATTCGTAAGGCATTTGCGGAGGAAATTCCTGATACTACAAAGATTATTATCGCACAGAGAATCTCATCTGTTCAGGATGCAGACCAGATTATTGTCCTTGATTCAGGTAAGATTGTGGAACAGGGAAATCACGATGAACTTGTAAAACTTGGCGGCATTTACAATGAGTTATTTGAGACACAGACCAGAAGTAGTGCTGTCAGCGAGGATGTGGTACAAGGGAATTCAGATAAATTTGACAAAGATAACATGAAAGGAGGAAGTGCAAATGAGTAAGGATAAGAAAAAACAGAGTTTCGTAAAGCCGGGGACGGCGAAGAGACTTTTGAAATACATATTTTCTCACTACAGACTACAAATGATTATTGTTATCATCACGATTATACTCAGTGCAGTTTCTACCGTGGTTTCGAATGTATTTTTGCAGAAGTTAATTGATGACGGAATTACACCGGGGTTGAAAGAGGGATTGTCTCCTGTCTATCCGCTGATTATCAAGATGACAGTAGCTATGGCGATTATTTATGTCGTTGGTGTTATTTCAAGTTTTATTTATACAAGAATTATGGCAACGGTTACACAGGGTACGTTAAAGCAATTTCGAAATGATATGTTTAAGAATATGCAGACTCTCCCAATTCGTTTCTTCGATACACATGCGCACGGAGATGTCATGAGTACCTACACGAATGATACCGATGCAATCCGACAGATGATTGGACAGTCCATTCCGACAGTTGTTCAGTCTGCACTCACAACGGTGACAATCGTCATCATGATGCTCAATTTTAGTATTTATCTGTTTCTTATCGTGGCAGTTGTCATGGTACTGATGGTATATGTCGGCAGAAAATACAGTGGTGCCAGTGCAAAGTATATGATTGCCCAGCAGATTGCTCTCGCAAAACAGGAAGGTTATGTGGAAGAGATGATGGCTGGACAGAAAGTTGTAAAAGCATTTGTTCATGAGCAGAAGAGCATTGAAGAATTTGACAAAATCAATCATGAATTATTTAAGGCGAGTGAAAAGGCAAACAGAGCTGGTAACAGTTTAATGCCAATTCTTGCAAATATCGGAAATCTTCTGTATGTAGGTCTTGCATTTATCGGAGCAGTCATGGCATTTAATCATGTGGGAAATTTAGGACTCACAGGAATGGGAACCATGACAGCGGGAATTTTGATTTCTTTCCTCGGAATGTCAAGACAGCTTTCACAGGTTATTGGACAGATTTCTATGCAGGTTCCAATGGTGGCAATGGGTATTGCCGGTGTCAGCCGAGTATTTGAACTTATGGATCAGGTTCCAGAGGAAGATGACGGTTATGTAACACTTGTCAATGTAAAACATGGCAAGAATGGAGAAGTGATTGAGTCTGAAAAGCAGACGGGAGAGTGGGCATGGAAACACCCTCACACAGCAGACGGAAGTATCACCTATACACCATTAAAAGGTGATGTTCAGCTTGTAGATGTCGATTTTGGATATGTTCCGGAAAAGACGGTATTAAAGAATATCTCGCTGTATGCAAAACCGGGACAGAAAATTGCATTTGTTGGTGCGACTGGTGCTGGTAAGACAACCATCACCAATTTGATTAACCGTTTTTATGATATTCCGGATGGAAAAATCCGTTATGACGGAATTAATATTAACAAGATTAAGAAGGATGATTTGAGACACTCTCTCGGAGTCGTACTTCAGGAAGTCAATCTGTTTACAGGTACCGTAATGGACAATATCCGTTATGGAAGATTAGATGCAACCGATGAAGAATGTATTGCGGCAGCAAAACTAGCCAACGCAGATGATTTTATCACAAGACTTCCAGACGGATACGATACGATGCTGACAGGAAATGGTTCTGAGTTATCTCAAGGACAGAGACAGTTAATCTCGATTGCGAGAGCAGCGGTTGCCGATCCGCCGGTTATGATTTTAGATGAGGCAACTTCATCTATCGATACCAGAACGGAGGCTCTTGTATCAAGAGGTATGGATAATTTGATGAAAGGCAGAACAGTATTTGTAATTGCTCACCGATTATCAACCGTTCGGAACTCCGATGCAATCATGGTACTTGATCATGGAAGTATCATCGAGCGCGGAACTCATGATGAATTAATTGCACAGAAAGGTGTGTATTACCAGTTGTATACTGGAGCATTTGAATTAGAATAAGAGAGGAAAATCCCCCATATACTTCCCACACAAACTGTTTCGGTGTGGAACTAAGGGAGCAAAAGACGCTCCCAAAGAACCACCACCTGCAAATGTTTGCTTCGGAAGTGAAGGGGGATTTTTTGATTGATTGGGAGAGAGTTCGCTCAAGAATTTAGTAAATGGCTTGTGGATAGAAAAGTGGTTTCGGGGGGATTTGGAGAGAGTTCACTCTGAAAAGTGAGAAATCAATTCAGTGGAGTGAATTGCAAGGAAGAGTGTCTGGAGAGAGTTCACTCTAGAAAAAGAGAAAAGAGCGATATGGAGTGAACCGTTTTTAGGCAGGCTGAAAATAGTTCACTCTGAAAAGTGAGAAATCAATTCAATGGAGTGAATTGCAAGGAAGAGCGTCTGGAAATAGTTCACTCTAAAAACAGATAATTTAGTCTAATGGAGTGAATATATGAAATATGTTGCGTCAGCAACGCAATTCCTCGACAAATATGTTACTATTGTTTCACTAGGATTCATAATTGCTATATTTCAACAGAGAGTGTATTTCAAGAAGTAACTATTTGCTTGCTGCTCAATTCTTATTCTGTTGAAAAAAATTATTGAGATGAAATTGAATTGCAAAGGAGAAAATTATAATGAGTGCATTTTTAGGTCCAATTCACTACTGGTTATACAACAAAATTACATTACAGGAGAGTCTCACAGCAGATATTATTAATTATGCAAATCAGGCAGGCTGGTCAGGGGATTTTGAACAGTACAGGAATGATGATAACAGAGATCTTGGTGAAATTATTGATGAGGGAAATATTCATGGCTGGTTACAGACAAGAATTCTTGATGCAGAGGGGAGATATGCCCATCTTCTCGCAGATATTTTACAAGAGAACGCTGATAGAATACAGGAGTTGAAACACGTTGCCTATGACTTTGGTACGAAAAATCTCATTCAGTCAGAGGCAAATCCAACAGATATATATCAGAGATTTGAGGATATTCTGTTAAATGGTATGCCTTGTGACAGAATCAATCAGGTGACAGAACAGAGTCCTGAGTCTATCTCATGGGAGCAGGTTCAGGACATTCATGCACAGAGTTTCGCAGATGCAGGACTCACAACAGAGAGCTATTACACACTCCGCTATGAGCTGATGAGAGGAATGACAAAGGCTACCAAATACAAAGTTCACAGCAGTGGCATCAATCGTTATCAGATAGCTCTTTAATTACAAATGTGTTTCGATAATAATCAATAATCCCTTCCTTTTTCATGGCAGACAATTCACGGGACAGCGCACTTCGGTTCGCTCCGAGATAGTCTGCCATTGTATTTCTATCCAGAGAAATGGTAATATAAGAAGTATTCTGTTTTTGAACCTCCATAGAGAGATAAGATAAAATCTTTTCACGGAGGGTAGATTTGGAAGAAACTTCAATTTTTTCCATCAGACGAATGCTTTTTTGTCCTAAGAGATGAAACATATTTCTTGTCAGTTCTGAATGAAATGTGCAGTGATTTGGGCAGTTTGAAATAATATTTCTGGCAGCAAGAAACAGCACAGTAGTGTCAGATGCTGCCACAAAAGAAACATAGGACTTTGTCTCATGCTGGACTGCAAAAATTTCTCCAAACAATTCAAATGGACTGACATAAGAAAGGAGCGTCTGGTTGCCAAATACATCTTCTTTTCTCATAAGTACATTTCCGGAGATAACCACTCCGACATAGTCAATATTTTCATGGTCTAAAATAATAATCTCGTCTTTTTTATATGCTCTCTCAAAACTAATCAGACATGAGAGCAGAGATTTGATATTCTCCGGTGAGATATTCTCAAATAAGGGAATTTTTTTATAGGTATCTTTATAAATCATAGCATACTCCATTTATTAAAATTATTACACAAACAATCAGTGTATATGCTTTTCTTCATATAGTTTTAGCATATCTTTGCGGACTTCATTTAAGAAAATCTCAGATGCTTTAGAGGACACCTTGAATTTTTTCCAGACGAAAACGATAGGAAGTTCAATCGTTGGTTTCAGAGGGATAAAAGTAAGATTTTCTTTTGAGACAAGCTGGTCGATACAGAGAGCATTTGCAATTCCATCTTCTACAAGAAAAGAGGCATTGTAAATCAGGTTGTAAGTCCCAATTGTATTTAAGTCATTCCATGATAAATCGCTCCAGCCATGAAAAAAAGACTGCCCCATTTTTTGCCTTGACGAATAAATCAGAGGCATTTGTTTCAGGGTATCTGCATCAATAAATTTTTGCGTTGCCAGAGGATTATCTTTTCGCATGATAACTCCTAGTCTTTCTTTTACAGGAATTTCGATATAATCATATTTTTCTTTATTGACAGGTTCGAAAAGCAGGCCGAAATCAATGAGTCCGTGGTCAATTCGCTCTGCTATATCATCAGCCACTCCACTGAATAAATGAAATTTGATGTTTGGATATGTTTCATGAATTCTACGTATTGTTTTAGAAATTAATTTCATAATATAAGTTTCACCGGCACCGATAAAAATATCGCCTGATATATCGTCATCATTACTTTGAAATTCCAGCTCTGTTCTCAACACAAGAGATGTAATTTCTTCCGCACGCTTTCGCAGCCTCATGCCGTCTTCTGTCAAAATCATTTTTCGACTCTGGCGAATAAATAGAGTCGTATTCAGTTCGTCCTCTAAATCACTAATTTGCCTAGAGAGAGCGGATTGAGAAACATGGAGAAGGTTTGCGGCATTTGTCATATTTTCCTCTCTTGCGATAGCAAGAAAATATTTTAAAGTTCGAAGTTCCATAATATCCTTTCTGGTTTTTGATGTTGTTAGGTGTAACGGTTTCATTACCCGATTTTAGTAGAAAAAATTGTTTGTTCTGAATAATTCTATTTGGTTAATTAAAAAACTAAATGCAACAACGGATGTTGCATTTACATCTTGGTTATAGTTAAGACCATGGAGGTGCATTTACATCTTCATGGTTTTCTTTT
>ONXS01000011.1 GCA_900321855.1 uncultured Eubacteriales bacterium
AGTAGAACCAGTGATTGAGCCAATTGTTGAGCCAGTGGTAGAAACTGTGGAGAAAGAGACAGAGAAACCGGAAGAAGAGCCAGTGGTAGAGCCAGTAGTAGAACCAGTGATTGAGCCAATTGTTGAGCCAGTGGTAGAAACTGTGGAGAAAGAGACAGAGAAACCGGAAGAAGAGCCAGTGGTAGAGCCGATAGTAGAACCAGTGATTGAGCCAATTGTTGAGCCTGTGGTAGAAACTGTGGAGAAAGAGACAGAGAAACCAGAAGAAAAGGCAGTGGTAGAGCCAATTGTAGAACCAGTGATTGAACCAATTGTCGAGCCAGTGGTAGAAACTGTGGAGAAAGAGACAGAGAAACCAGAAGAAAAGGCAGTGGTAGAGCCAATAGTAGAACCAGTGATTGAGCCAATTGTCGAGCCAGTGGTAGAAACTGTGGAGAAAGAGACAGTGAAACCGGAAGAAAAGGCAGTGGTAGAGCCGATAGTAGAACCAGTGGTAGAGCCAACAGTAGAACCAGTGATTGAACCAATTGTCGAGCCGGTGGTAGAACCAGTTAAGGAAGAAACCGGAGAGGCAAAATTAGAATCTTCTAGTGAATCATCTGTATCGCAACCAAAAACATCTGAGATTTTAGACGCTTTTGAGGAAGTACAATATCCGGCAAGGAGAAAATCAAAATCTGCAGGAAAAAATAAATCTTCAGATATTTCAAAAGAGACAGAGAAAAACAAAATTGTGCAGGAAAATAGTAAGCCAGCAGACAATTCAGCAGGCAAGGAAGAAACTCTTTCTGAGAAAAAACAGACAAGCAAAAAGATTCCGCAGGAATATAATGAGTTGTTTAGTAATTTTGCAAATTTGGATTCAATGGAAGATATTGTTGCAGATACACTGGACAATCTGATTCATAAATTTCAACCTGATGGAACCTCCTCTACGAATAATGTTGTTATTACAGGTTCTGCTAAATCTGGAAAAACAACACTTGGTCTTGATTTGATAAAGGCTGCAAACAGAGGACGAGGAAGAAACGGAAGAAGAGTTGCTAAGATTAAGGCAACTGCACTGAATAAACGTGGTGTTTCGACTGTGATGGCACAGATTTTAGGAGCAGATTTGATTATTGAACAGGCTGGAAATCTTATGCCAAGTACATTGATTGATCTTATGACAGTCATGAAGAATTACACAGAAGAGATGTTGATTATTTTAGAGGATGATAAACCGGCAATTGATCGTATGTTAATTACTCATTCGGAGTTAAAGAAATTTTTCAATAATCGTTTGGATATTATAGAAATGGGTATTACTGAGATGGTAAAACTTGCAAGAGAATATGCGCGTAGCCAGTTTTACGATATTGATGAGATGGGAGAACTTGCGTTATCGGCTAAATTAGATGATATTAGCGGAAGTAATCCGGATATTTCTATAGAGGACATAGAAGAAGTAATAGATGATGCCATTGATCATGCGAATAAGTTTTCGATTGGCAAAATATTTGGAAAGATGAAAAAAGGTAAAGGTGAATACCAGACACTTTCAGAACAGGATTTTTTATAAGAATCGGAGGTAAAGATGGATACTTTAGAATTAAAAAAACAGGCGAATGAAATCAGAAAAGGAATTGTGACAGCAGTCCACAGTGCAAAATCAGGACATCCGGGTGGTTCACTCTCAGCAGCAGATATTTTCACATATCTGTATTTTGAAGAGATGAATATTGACCCTAAAAATCCTAAGAAAGAGGACAGAGACAGATTTGTCCTCTCAAAGGGACATGTGGCACCTGCGTATTACTCAACACTTGCACACAGAGGATACTTCCCGGTAGAGGATTTAACAACACTCAGAAAAGTTGGCTCATATCTTCAGGGACACCCAGATATGAAAGGAACACCAGGTGTAGATATGTCATCCGGCTCACTTGGACAGGGAATTTCAGTTGCAGTTGGTATGGCGTTATCTGCAAAGATGTCTGGGGAAGACTACAGAGTTTACACACTTCTTGGAGATGGAGAGATTCAGGAAGGTCAGGTTTGGGAGGCATCTATGTTTGCCGGATTTAGAAAGCTTGACAACCTTGTGGTAATCGTTGATAACAACAACTTACAGATTGACGGAAATGTGGATCAAGTTTGTTCTCCATATCCGATTGATGAGAAGTTTAAAGCATTTAACTTCCATGTAATCAATATTGATGCACATGATTTTGAGCAGATTAAGAGTGCATTTGAAGAGGCAAGAAATACGAAGGGAATGCCTACAGCAATTATTGCAAAGAGTGTAAAGGGTAAAGGCGTTTCATTTATGGAAAATCAGGCAAAATGGCATGGTAGTGCTCCAAATGATGAGCAGTTTGAAGAGGCAATGAAAGATTTAGAGAAAGTAGGTGCAGAATTATGTCAGAAGTAATTAAGAAAGCGACTAGAGAAGGATACGGAGCAGGACTTGTAGAGGTAGGAAAAGCACACGAAAATCTCGTAGTTTTAGATGCTGATCTTGCAGAAGCTACTAAGACAAATATGTTTAAAAAAGAATTTCCAGAGAGACATATTGACTGTGGTATCGCAGAGTCAAATATGATGGGTGTTGCAGCAGGTCTTGCAGCGACAGGAAAAGTTCCATTTGCAAGTTCTTTTGCAATGTTTTCAGCAGGAAGAGCATTTGAGCAGGTTCGTAACTCTATCGGTTACCCACATTTAAACGTAAAAATTGGAGCAACTCATGCAGGTATCTCTGTAGGAGAGGATGGAGCTACACATCAGTGTAATGAGGATATTGCTCTTATGAGAACAATTCCAGGAATGGTAATTATCAACCCTTCTGATTATGTAGAGGCAATTGAGGCTGTTAAGGCAGCTTATGAATATGTTGGACCTTGCTATTTGAGATTTGGAAGATTAGCAGTTCCAGTTATCAACGACAGAGAAGATTATAAATTTGAGATTGGAAAAGCAGTTACTTTAAGAGAGGGAACCGATGTGACAATCATCGCAACTGGACTTCCAGTTTCTACATCATTAGAGGCAGCAGAGTTACTTGCAAAAGATGGAATTTCTGCAAAAGTAATCAATATGCACACAATCAAACCGATTGATGAAGAGGCAATTATTGCGGCTGCAAAAGAGACAGGAAAAGTTGTGACTGTTGAGGAGCACTCAGTAATCGGTGGACTTGGTTCAGCAGTATGTTCTGTACTCAGCGAGAACTGCCCAACACTTGTAAAGAAGATTGGCGTATACGACAGATTCGGAGAGTCTGGTCCAGCAACAGAGCTTATCAAGAAATATGGTCTTGATGGTGACAGCATTTACAAATCAGTAAAAGAATTTGTTCAGAAATAAATTTATTTCACATCAAAATTACATTTGTGAAGAAAATTGGAATAAGAATACCGTAATCTCAGAACAGGGATTGCGGTATTTTTCAAAAGTTCAGAGCTTTAATAATGAAAGGAGATTCAATTATGCACAGATTTCATTTACCATATCATCTAATCGTAGAAGAGGGGATTTTTAATAAAATTCCAGAGGTTATGAGTGATGTTCTCACAGAACCGGCAAAGAAAAAGACAATTATTGTGACAGAGGGAAATTTAAAAAGTATTTTTTCTGAAATTTTAGACAATATCTGTGGACAGTTTGAAGATGTCGAGATGTATTTAATCAATGGGGCGACATATGACAATGCAGTGGCACTTGCAAAATATATCACAATGAATAATATCAAGCAGGTAATCGGATTTGGCGGAGGAACCGTTCTTGACCTCGCAAAATTTGCGTCTTTTGTCAGCAAGACAAATCTGATTTCACTTCCAACGACACTGAGTAATGACAGCCTCGCATCGCCAGTTGCGGTACTTGGAACTGAGGGAAAGGCAAGAAAGACATTTAAGTGTACGATTCCAGATGCGATTTTAGTAGATGTCAATGTGATTATGAGTGCACCAACCAGACAATTATTATCCGGTATTGGAGATACGATTAGTAAATATACAGCATTAAATGACTGGAAGATTGCGTTCAATCATGGAAGTGAAACAGTAGATGATTTTGCCTATATGATTTCTAAAATGGCATTTAACTCAATGTGCTATAATGATGAAAAAGAGTTAAAGACGAAGGATTTCATTAAGAGACTGACACAGGCGCTGGTTATGGGCGGTCTTGCAATGGAGATTGCAGGTTCTTCCAGACCAAGCAGTGGTTCAGAGCATTTATTCTGTCATGCATTGGAAGAGAATTTCAGTGAATATGTCAATGTTCCTCATGGTATTGCAGTTGCAATCGGAAGTTATGGCGCCTGCGTATTCCAAAATCGAAATATTGGAAAAATCAAGAGACTGATTAAAGAGTATGGAGTATTCAAGACACCTTCCGAGTATGGTATCACAGAGGAAATTTTTGTCGGAGCATGGCAGCAGGCAAGTGCAACAAGACCGGACCGATACACGATTTTAAATGAGACTGATTTATCCGATGAGAGACTCAGAGCACTGTATCAGGAGATGGAACAGATGTAATTTACATTTTATGTAAAATCATCTGGCTATACAATTTTGCATTAATATTACAGGAAGTAAAGCAGTAGTTTTATGGACTACTGCTTTTTTGTTTCTTGAATTTATTGTTATTCTGAGTCATGGAGCATAAGAGAAACATCAAATTTTTTACATAATCTTGAACGACTTCCTCTTGCGATAACGAGTGCCATATCGATTGGAAGATTGGTGATGGTATCTCTTGTTTTTCCTGCCTTCAGACTCATCATATTAATTGTCTGAATGTCATGTCCTCCGAGATAGAGAATATGATCACAGTTATTAATAATGGTTGTAGCTTCGGAATTTCTATAGCCGCTTTCTAACTGAGAAATACTCTGCAAAATAATACTTACAGAAATATTTCTTGAACGAATAACGGATGTTATCTTGTCAAAGTCCGGAACAAGTGTACCTGCTGCAAAGTCATCCAGAATAATTCTTACTGGGATGTTCAGGCGTTTGGCAGGACTTTCGTCAGCGACATGACATAAACTCTGCAATGCCTGAGTATAAAAAAGGCTGATGATTTGGTCGGCGGCGCGGTCTGTATCACTCACGTTGATAAAAATTGCAGTTTTTTTATTTCCGAGAGTAGAAAAATCAATTCGATGTTCCATTACAGAAAGTTTTAATGGAATGTCATATGCAAACTGGAGAATTTTTTCGCTGAGAACACACACAATGCTTGAATAAGTTTTTTCGGCACTGCCAGTATTTTTTAATACTGAAAAGTGTGTTACAGCAGGTGAAGTCGGATTGATAAGTGCGAGTTCATCGAGAAGGCGCTCGTAGGTTTTCATATTATTCCCACTAATCAGTGTCAGGAGACTCTGCATGTTGTGTTCTTCTTGGGGAAGCTCTTCTAAGATATAAGAAATCATAGAATTTAATACCTGTCGGGCAGAGTTATCCCAAAACTGGTCGTTGAAATCCTCAGTAGGACAAAATACTTTGGTAAGTGCCATAATATCAGATTGAGAATAGGTACCTGATTCGGTATCATAAGAAATCATATCAAAGGGATTGTATCCGATAGTAGATTTCTTAATGTTGGAAAAATTAATATTTTCAATGACATATCCTTTTTCTCTCAATATAGCACCAGTTTCTTCGCAGAGAGAGTTTTTGGTGTCCACAACAATGAAACTTTCGTTTCCGAGAAGGATATTTGGAAGAACATATCCTCTTGTTTTACCGGCACCAGACGGACCAATGATTAAGTCGTTATTATTTAATTGTGTGTGAAATGAGTTGTTGTCGATAAAAATATCAGATGCGATAATTCTGTGGTTTTCAGGAATTGTAAATGTATGTTTCATAATCAAAAACCTCCTAATAAATATAATGGAATAAGTTACATGAAAGATGAGATAATTTTATCCGCGATACCAAATTCAATCGCTTCCTGTGGTGTGAAATATGTAGTTTCTTCTGTCTTGGCTGAAACCTCCTCAAGTGAACGATGGGAGTGTTTGGCGATGATTTCACTCAGAATCTGTTTGGTCTCAATTAATTTTTCCGCTTCTTTTTTTACTTCAAGGGCAGAACCACTAATTCCGCCCCCCATAATGAGTGGATCGTGAATCATCAGTTTTGAGTGTGGGAGCATCTCTCTTGTATCACCAGCCATAAAGAGAACAGCGCCAAAACTTGCAGCCATTCCGGTGCATACAGTTCGAATTTTGCAAGGGATTGTCTGCATCACATCATAGATGGCAAGTCCGGAAGTGACTTCACCACCGGGGCTGTTGATAAACATAGAAATCTCTGCATAGGGATCTTCGTAGGCGAGCTGACGAAGCTGAAGGATCAGAGAATTGGCGGAATCGGAATCAATTTTTCCAGTGCAGATAATTTCTCTTCTTGAGAACATATCATCTCTGATTTCAATAGGGGTATAGCCATCGCTTGTCTCGCGGATAATTTTAGGGATTGCTGAAGAAAATAATGTATTCATATTTGTATGCTCCTTTCGAAATGGTTGTTTAGATTAGATGAGTTATGTTTACAAAATCATACATGAGTTGTATTATGAGGTTTCTCATGATAGACCTGTGTTTGTGGTTCGCTTATATGTTTCATATAAGTGGCGAGTGGTGCAATAAAAGTTTTAAAGAATATATAATTTGGAAAATGGAGTTCTATGTGGTTTGAGGTACAATCAAAAAATTCATACATTGGTTTATTGATATTGTGTCTCATAGAATAAGACTGAATGGAGATATCAGTCTCGCACTTGTATATGCTGAGATGAATTGCATCAATTGCTTCTTTGGAACCGCTGTGTTCAAGAGCATCACGAAATTCGTAAATGTTCATATTACACAGGTACTGGATATCGTTAAGAATTTGTTCTCGGTTTGGAACAGCAGAAGTAGAAGGGGCTGCGTTGTTGAGTTTCGTAGTGAGACATGGACAAAAATTGTTTTTCATAAGAATCTCCTTTCTAATGATTAATGATTTCTTTCATTAAAAAATACCTGCATAAGAGCTTGTATAGCAGCATCGGGATCAATTTGTGTATCTGGCAACGCTTCACCCGTTAGAGAAGTATGTGCATGCTGATATTTCTGACGATAGGCATCATAGACTTTGACAATGAAAGCTCCTATTGTCTGATTCTGATATGGATTAGAAGCAGAAGATTTCAAATTGTAAGAATCTAAAATTTCTATGGCTTCCTGTGAACTCATTGTATGATTTGCCGTCAGAAAATGGAACACATTCATATTGCAGATTCGTTCTAGAAGTTTTTCATTTGATTCGGCATAGATGTAGTGCTTATTGTTTACGAGAGAGAGTCGTTTTGATAAGGTAGTAGATGTATCTGTTTTCATTTGAACCATATCCTTTCTGTGTGAAGTATAGTTGTATCATAGATAAGAGCAAAGGCCTTTGAACATGATGTTATTATATAGGATTGGCAATAAAAGCGCACTTAACTTGTAGTTAAAAAAGAACAACGGCATTAATTACCGTTGTTCTGTCTAGGGGGGTATATTTAATTTGCACTGTCTGCATTTAAAGCATTGAGTGACATTTTCATAACATTTTCTACTTCCTCTTCGCTGATAGAAAGGAATTCTGCCAGTTCTTTGACAGTAGGGGTTCGGTCTAAATCTTTACTGAGAGCAACTGATACGCGGTCCAGTTGATTTGCGAGATCTGTGATGTGGGAACCTAAGCGGGAAGAAGAATTCTGGTCTAGAAGCACATCATTCAGAGCGTTTTTTATGGTGTCTTGAATGTGATGATGAAATGTTTTCAGATTAAGCTCACCGTTATATGTCATAACACCTTCAAATACTCCAAGACTTCCCTCTTGGATTAAATCTCCAAGAGCAACACCTTTTCCTTTAAATTCTTGGCAGAGTTCAGGGACAAAGTGCATATTTGATTCTGTGAGAATATTGATAACATCTTTATTCGTGTTATCTTTTTGAAGTTCTTTTAAATATTCCATTTCTGTTCTCTCATCTAAAATAACAGCACTGTTGATTGCCTCTAGGTTCATCTGAATCAGTTTTTCAGAATCTTCCTGATAGGAGTCTTTTTGAGGAGGATTTTTGTCATCTGCCTCCTCTGAACGGATTTCCATCTGGCGAAATGCCTCTCCATCTCCGTCAAATCCTTCAATCTGAATATTCTTTGCTGCAAGGAAAGAGTAGACAAGTTCATACTGGGATTCATCACTGATTACTTCTCCCACAGCTTTTATAATCTCTTCTTTTGTCAGTTTTCCATCATTTATGTTGGCAGATTCTACGAGGAAGGTCAGAGCCTCGTGAAGTTCGGCTTTTTTGTCATTATTATCCATTGAATCCAATCCTTTCTTGTGTAATGATACAGAGCAGAGAGTTTCTTAAAGTTTTATAAAATCAGCAGTTTACGGTTCTCTGGTGTATTGTTCAATTCTATAATAAATGCTAAAATAAAGCAAGTGATAGAACGACAGGCGGTTGATTATAAATTATGAAAGGAAAAGATTATGAAGAGAAAAGGTATTGTAGCAGGGATGATATGTCTGGCTTTGGCGTTTGCATTATCTGGGTGCAGCAGTTCAAATACTGAAAAGCGTAAGAATCATAAATCAGAGGAAGTGACAACGGGCTCTGAGGATGTAAAAGCAGTGAGTACGCAAGAACTGACACAGGATGAGCAGATTTATCAAAATTTATTTGACATTGAAAATTCTGTGACTGTCAAGATAGATATTTCTAAGGAGGAACTGGACAAAATTCAGGATGATTATGAAGAGTATGAAAGTATTCGTTCCAAATCTCCAATTTATCGAAAGGCGGATAAGGTGACCATTACAGTGGGAGATCAGGTATATGAAATAGAGGAAGTTGGCATCAGACTAAAGGGAAATATGTCAAGGAAGCCAGTATATGATGAGGAGACGGGGGAACCAAATATTTGCCATTATAAACTCAGTTTTAATGAGACCTTTGACGATGAGGAATATTATGGAGATGATGCAAAAGTCTGGGCGAGTGAGGAAGAGCGACAGGAGAGAAAAGACCGAACATTTGCGACTTTGAAGAAGATGGAATTAAAGTGGAATGGAATGTATGATGACACACATATCAGAGAGTATTACGCCACACAGATTTTCAGAAAAGAGGGAGTTCTTGTACAGCATATGAATTTATCTTCTCTTGATATTAATGGAGATAATTATGGCGTGATTAAAATTTATGAACCAGTCGATAAAATTTTTATTGAGAGGAATCTGCCGGAAGAGGACTGGGGAGGAGATTTGTACAAATGTGGCTGGACCATGCGACCATGTAACTATGTAAAATCTTCTGTCAATTATGGAATTGAGGATAAGGATGAAGGGACAACTTATAATTTTGACCTCAAAACAAATAAAAAATCTTCGAATCATGAGAGCCTTGAAAAATTATTAGATGTGTTGGCAAAAACGGATATTACCAGTGAGGACTACGCAAGTGTTATTGATACAGATTCTCTGGCAAAATTTCTTGCAGTCAGCTATTTTACCGGTGATCCGGATGATTTGAGAAATAATTATAACAATCATTATGTCTACTTTTTAAAGAGCAGTGGAAAAGCAATTTTTATTCCTTATGACAATGACAGATGTTTTGGTCTGACGAAATCATGGAATCCGGATGGAACAGGAATGACAGAAGTTTCACCGTATTCGGATGATGCGATTGGCAGTGGCAGACGTCAGATGAACCCATTAATTAAATATGGAATTTTGGAAAATGGTTTTATCAGAGATAAATATACAGAAGAATTGAAGAAAGTGGCAGCGTTTGACGAGTGGAAAGAAGAAAATTTCGAAGAAATTTATGAAATTGCAAAGAACAATTACGAAGAGGTTGTAGAGCCATCTATCAAACTTGCAAATCAGAAACAGCCGTTTGTATTTAGTCTTGAGGGAAAAGATACCGGTTCAGATGATGTCAATATGGCATTTTCTGATTATGTCACAAAGATTATGGAAACATTTAACAGCGAAGTTGAATAAATAGAACCTTCCTGTCAATACTATTCAAAATGGTATTGATGGGGAGGTTTTTTATTATGAAAAAAATTTTATATGGTATCGCAATGTTTCTTTTAATTATTGGATTTTGGAAATTGTTTGACGACTGCACGATGGACAGACAGGAGAAACCAAATATGCAAGTCTTTCGCATTACGGATTCTGTTTTTCAGAATTATGGCATCTATGACAGTGAGTGCAGTATTGAGGGGTGTTATTTTTACGGAGAGGAATATTTGTCTGAAGATGGAGCGCATGAATTACTGGGAAAGATTGCAAAGGGGATTGGAATTACAGGAGAGTATGAGTTTGACCGAGTACAGACAGATTCCGGCTATCAGACGAGGATTACAAAAAATGGAGAGGATTCAGATTTTACACTCTCACTGAATACAGTTGAAAATAAATCGAACAAAAATATCAGTCAGAGTCAGTACATTGTTGTGGATTTGAAGATTAAAAATTCTGTTTCCAGCGGAATTTATTACAGAGATCATATCGGGGAAGTGATGAAAAAGTATGTGCACAACAAAGGGGATATTACCACAGATTTGTGCATAAAAGGAAATATTTATGGAAAGCCTGGGGATAAAATACAGAAAAATATAGCAAAGACTGTGCTCAGTGAGGCAGGTGCAGGGAAAGTGTTTGAGCACACCGAAGAGGACAGCTATAGCGTTTACGCATATGCAAGTCAGGTTGGAAACTATATTACCATAGGTCACAATAAAATTAATCTGAATGTGGCGTTTTCTTATAATGAACAGAAAAATATTACAGAGATTCTGGTGGGGTCGCCGATTGTAAATTATGATTATTAAGGATGCAATGGCAGGCTCCTACTGAGAGAAATGTTCTGTGAGAATTGAACTGAATCAGGAGGCGCAGAGAGCTGGAGAGGAGAGCAATTTTGGGTGAAAGTTCTGAAATATGACTTCTCACAATATATTAGTAAAAAACAATAGGGTGAAATGATGTTAAGTCTGATATGGGCAGGAATGATTCTGACAGGAGTGATTTATGGAGCTTTAACCGGAAATCTCGGAGCTGTGTCAAATGGATTTGTAGAGGGTTCAAAAGATGCGGTCAGTATGTGTATTACAATGCTTGGCGTGTTAAGTTTTTGGAGTGGTATGATGGAAATAGCAAAACAGGCAGGTGTAATACGCAGTATGACAAAAGTAATTCAGCCGTTTGTGAGTTTTATGTTTCCGAACATTCCCAAAAATCACCAATGCAGGGAATACATAACCACAAATATCATTGCAAATATACTTGGACTTGGCTGGGCGGCAACCCCTCCGGGATTAAAGGCAATGGAAGAATTGTCAAATCTGGAAACAGAGAGAGGGCATGGCAGTGGACTCGCCAGCGATGAGATGTGTACTTTTTTGGTGCTCAATATATCTTCACTCCAACTGATTCCGATGAATATTATTGCGTACAGGAGCGAATATGGAAGTTCCAATCCCACAATGATTGTAGGTCCTGCAATTCTTGCGACACTTGCAAGTACAGTGGCAGGAATTATTTACTGTAAAATTGCTGTTTGCAGGAGGGAAAGATGAATCTGATAATCTATCTCTCTAATATGCTGATTCCACTTGTTATATTTTGTTTTGTAGGAACAGGAATTTTAAATAAAAGAAATGTGTATGAAGATTTTGTAAATGGCGCAAAAGATGGAATGAAAACGGTTGTCACAGTGATGCCAACACTCATTGGACTGATGATAGGAATTTCGGTGTTGGGCAGTTCGGGATTTATGGGATTTCTGGTGGGCCTGCTGAAAGGAGTATCTGGAAAAACTGGAATTCCGGGAGTGGTAATGCCGGCTGTGATAGTCCGAATTTTTTCTTCTTCCGCAGCGACAGGATTGGTACTTGATGTATTTAAAAAGTTTGGACCGGATTCCTATGAGGGTATTTTATCCGGAATTATGATGAGCAGTACAGAGACAATTTTTTATACAATGTCCGTTTACTTTATGGCTGCAAAGGTAAAAAATACGGGATGGACAGTGAGAGGTGCATTTTTTAGTACATTGGCAGGACTTGTGGCAAGTGTCATTCTGGCAGGGATGATTGCATGAAAAGGATATAAGAAAAGTCAACTTCCTATGATTTTTTGTTGCCCGAAACAGTGGAATGTATTATAATAAGGAATATTATTTTGTAATTAGACGGAATCAGATGTAGGATTTTAAATAGTTACAATATTTTATCATAATAGAAAAAGAGGGATAAACAATGGACTTAACATTAATCAAAGACCTGTATAGAAATACAGATGAATATTTAGGTAAAGAGATTACAGTTGGAGGATGGGTTCGAAGTATTCGTGATTCGAAAACATTTGGTTTCATTGTATTAAATGATGGAACATTTTTCGAGACATTACAGATTGTATATAATGACACTATGGATAATTTTCAGAATATTTCAAAACTCAATGTTGGAGCTGCAATTATTGTAAAGGGACAGCTCGTAGCAACACCTCAGGCAATACAGCCATTTGAGATTCAGGCAACAGAGATTGAAGTAGAGGGAGCATCTGCACCAGATTATCCACTTCAGAAGAAGAGACACACAATGGAATATTTGAGAACAATTTCTCATTTAAGACCTAGAACAAATACATTTCAGGCTGTTTTCAGAGTACGTTCTCTCTGTGCATACGCAATTCACCAGTTCTTTCAGGACAGAGGATTTGTCTATGTTCACACACCACTGATTACGAGCAGTGATGCAGAGGGTGCAGGAGAGATGTTCCGTGTAACAACTCTTGATATGGACAATGTGCCAAAGACAGATGAGGGTAAGGTGGATTACTCAGAGGATTTCTTTGGAAAATCTACAAACCTTACTGTTTCCGGTCAGTTAAATGGTGAGACTTATGCTCAGGCATTTAGAAATATTTATACATTTGGACCAACATTTAGAGCTGAGAACTCAAATACAACAAGACATGCAGCAGAGTTCTGGATGATTGAGCCGGAAATCGCATTTGCAGACCTTCAGGATGATATGGAACTTGCTGAGGCAATGTTAAAATATGTCATTAATTATGTATTGGAAAATGCTCCGGAAGAGATGGAATTCTTCAACAAATTTGTTGATAAGGGATTAAAGGACAGATTAAATCATGTACTGAACTCAGACTTTGGCCGTGTGACTTATACAGAGGCTGTGAAGTTATTAGAGGAGCACAACGACAAATTTGATTACAAGGTATCATGGGGCTGTGATTTACAGACAGAGCATGAGAGATATTTGACAGAGGAAATCTTCAAAAGACCTGTATTTGTAACAGATTATCCAAAGGAGATTAAGGCGTTCTATATGAAACTCAACGAGGACAACAAGACAGTTGCCGCTATGGACTGTTTAGTTCCTGGTATCGGTGAGATTATCGGAGGAAGTCAGAGAGAGGATGATTATGACAAACTCTTACAGAGAATTGAAGAGACAGGAATGAACCCAGAGGATTACGGTTTCTATCTTGACCTCAGAAAATATGGTTCAACAAGACATGCAGGATTTGGTCTTGGATTTGAGAGATGTGTGATGTATCTCACAGGAATGGGCAATATCAGAGATGTCATTCCATTCCCAAGAACAGTTAACAATTGTGAGTTATAGGAAATTGCAGGTATTCACGAAATAAACAAAAAGGTGATTTTATGGCAAAAAATAACAGTGCCCCGAAGGGCAGAAAAGTAAAAACAAAACAGGGAGCAAAACCTAAGAAACGAATTAGCAGGAAAAGACGAAGAATCAGAAGAATTGCAATGAGTATTTTTGTATTGATTCTTATAGCGATTGCTGTTGTTGGAATCCGTTATGCAGTTGTTTTTCAGAAATATCAGAAAGAGGCTGCAAAAAAAGTTAAGGAAGGTGGAATTAATGCTTTTAAGCAGAATCAAACTTCCATTATCTATGACTCCAACGGTAATGTAATATCAGAACTTTCCGGTTCTCATGATTCTTATTATATTGAGTCTGATAAGATTCCACAGGCATTTAAAGATGCGTTTGTAGATACAGAGGACAGAAATTTCCACAAACATTCCGGTGTGGATTTAAAAGCGATTATGAGGGCTTTTTATGAGCTGGTGAGAAATAACGGAAAGATTACACAGGGTGGAAGTACCATTACTCAGCAGCTTGCGAGAAATGTATTTCTCTCTCACGAAGTTTCTATGGAGAGAAAGTTAAAAGAGATGTTTATCGCCAGAGAAATTGAGAAACGATATTCAAAGAAACAGATACTTGAATTTTATCTGAATAACATTTATTTCGGAAATGGATTTTATGGAATTGAGGCGGCTGCGAGAGGATATTTTAGCAAGTCGGTTGGCGATTTGACGTTGGCAGAGATTGCTTATATCTCTTCTATTCCGAACAATCCGACATTGTATGATCCGTTTGTACATGATGAGAATACACAGAAACGTAAGAACCGAATTTTAGACCAGATGTATAAGTTTGATGATATTTCAAAATCTGAATATGATGAGGCAAAGAATACAACGGTTGTATTAAATCCGGAAGTAACATCAAACAGCAACAGTTATGTGCAGACTTATGCAGCCTATTGTGCAACTCAGGCACTGATGGCAGAGTCTGGATTTGAGTTTAAGTATTATTTTGACAGTGATGCTGAAGAAGAGGCATATGATAAACAGTATCAGGAACTGTACAATCAGTTTTCAAGTGATTTATATACGGGTGGATATAAGATTTACACCAGTATTGATATGAGAAAACAGGAAGAACTTCAGACAACAGTAGATACAAAGTTATCAGGAACAAGCGAGGATAACAATATTCCGAAGTATTACGACAATTTGAATGATGACGGAATCTTTAAGTTTCAGGGTTCGGCAACCTGTATCGACAATGAGACGGGTAAAGTCGTGGCGATTGTCGGAGGAAGAACTCAGCAACTCAGTGGACAGTCCTTAAACAGAGCTTATCAGAGTTATCGACAGCCCGGAAGTACCATTAAACCGATTCTTGTATATACACCGGCATTTGAGAATGGATATGTTCCAAGATCGCTGGTTGTAGATTCGGAGATTAAAAAGGGACCAGTGAATTCACCAAATGTATATGATGGAAGTATTACGATTCGTTATGCTGTTGAAAAATCCAAAAATACAACAGCATGGAAATTATTTGAGGAACTTGGATTTTCAAGCTGTATCGCATATTTGAAAAATATGAATTTCCATCGAATTGTTCCGGATGATTATAATGCGTCCATGTCAATTGGTGGTATGACCTATGGTGTGTCAACACTTGAGATGGCATCTGCATATGCGACACTTGCAAATGACGGAGAGTTTCGCTCTCCAACCTGTATTTTGAAGATTAAGGACGTCAATGGTTCAACGATTATAAATAATGAAGACCCAGAATCTAAGAAAAATACTGTTAAGACGAAGAAGGTCTATGAGACGAATTCGTCAAGAATGATGACAGATGTTTTGACAGGGGTACTGGTAAGTGGTACTGGTAAGAAATATCAGGTTGACAATGCAATCTGTGCTGCAAAGACAGGTACGACAAATGAGAATAAAGATGTGTGGCTCTGTGGCTACAGCAGATATTACACGACAGCAGTCTGGGTTGGCTATGATATGCCGCTTGAGATTGATGATGGTGTAGGAAATACGCTTGCAGGCTATGTATGGCAGTCATTCATGGAAGAGATACACGAGGGGCTTGAGAAGAAATCCTTTGAAGATTTTGAAATTGTAGATGGCAAGAATGAGGCACCTTCTGACCGTGAAGAGACAACAACAGCAGAGGGAGAGACAACGACTGGTGAGGGAGAGACGACAACTGGAAAAGATGCCAAAGAGACAACAACCAAAAAGTCAGACTCCAAAGAGACAACAAAAGCGCCAGCAGAGACAACAAAGCAGGAAGAAACAACAGAGGAAATTCCAGTAGAGACAACAGAAGAATTTACAGAACCTCAAGAAGAGACAACAGAGAAACCAGAGGATATTACGCCAGAACCTGAGAGTCCAATGACTGCGCCGGAGGATACACAGTAAGGTGGGATAGAATGATATTTTTTTCATAGAAATTCATTCGCTGAAAAATCTGAAATGAGGAAAGACAGTGACATTTTTGATATGTTGCTGTCTTTTTTGTGTTATAATAAAACATTATAAGCGTAAAAATATATACTAGGGAGTAATCATATGTACAACATAGTAATCTGCGATGATGACAGGAAATTTATTGATTATATGAAACAGATTGTCATAAAGGCGGCAGAAAATCCAAATGATTTAAAATTTGAGGAGTATGAATCGGGAGAAGATTTGGTACGCCAGTTAGATGTCAAAAATCGAATTGATTTATTAATTCTTGATATGGAGATGAAGAAATTAGACGGTGATGAGACTGCAATGAGATTTCGGGAGATACACAAGGATGCAGTTCTTGTATTTTGTTCTGGAGTCAGGTTTCCAACCGTCAAATCATTTGTTGTGACACCGTATCGCTATCTGTTAAAATCTTATCCGGATGAGATGTTACTGAAAGAAATGCGAGATATTCTTCGCGAAGTTATGAAGGAAAAGAAAGAAGAATTTTTGCTTGCACATTGCAGAAAAGAATTGATGAAAGTAAATGTCAGGGATGTCGTATATATAGAAAATGCGAAGAGGGGAAGTAAAGTGTTTTTGTCTAAGGACAGTGAAGATTATGATGAGGAACGGCAGATTCTTGTAGAACAAAAATTAAGTGAACTACAACAGGAATATGAATGTTTTGTCTATACACACAATAGTTTTCTTGTACATATCAATCATATAGACAAGATTGATGGGGCGAATGTATTTTTGGATAATGGGGAGATGATTCCTGTCTCAAGAAGATATTATAAAGACTTGAAAATCAGTTTTGCAAAATATATTGCTGGAAAGTATTAAGGTACGGTTATGGAAATGAATAATTTTTTGATTATGCTGATGGGAAGTATTGTAGAAGTATTATTGATTTATATGTTTTTTGTGGTGTTGTTTCCACAGCGAAAAGATACCACAGAAAAATTGATTTTGATTCTTGAAACCATTAGTTTGCATTATCTGGTGAATCTGCTTCAGATAAGTGTGTTAAATTATACGCTGGTTCTGATTATTTTGTGGATGTTTGTATCGCTGATGTTTGATATACCATTTATTACCAGAATGATGTATTTTATTCTGGTGAATGTAATACTTCTGGGAGTTGAATATCTGAGTGGGGCAGTGTTTCAACTTCCGTCTCATTCATTTTTTTTCACGGGAACGGAGATTTTGGAGGAAAATTTATGGAAATACCTGTTTGTAATTTTGTTGACATCCATCGTGTTTTTTATCGTTTTACATCTGTTGCCGGCAACAAAATATGACAGAGATAACAATGAATTCTGGATTTATGTGTATATCTGTATTCCGGTCACAACACTTGGTATTATGATGGTGTTGTTGTATATGGTGGTGCAGATGGATGGAAACCGCAATTTAAAACTGATTACAAAAGTATTTTTCTGTATGATTATGCTCGAAAATATCCTAATTGCATATGCTTTTCGAAAATATATTCATAATATTTCGGAAAATTCCAAAAAAGAAAAGGAAATTTCTTATCAGAAAGCCCAGTTAGACAAGATGAGAAATCTCGCTCAGTGGAATGATGATTATAAGGAACTTTTGCACAACACTTCAAATTATTTTAAAATCATCTCACATTTAGCACAGCAGCATCAAGACGAGGAAATTTGTAACATAACTGCACAGTTTCATGAAAAACTGAGCAGTAAATATGTTAGGGAGTTTAGCACAAATAGTTTGATGAATATTATATTGTCCGATTATCTGTCTAAAGCAGAGAAACAAGGTGTCAAATTTGACATCTATGTAGAGCCGAGAAGTAATTTATCTGAGATTCGGGATATGGATTTGGTAAGTATTCTTGGAAATCTTCTTGATAATGCTCTGAGAGCAGCGTCAGAGACTAGACTACAAGCAGAATCAGAAATCAATTTACAAGATTTGGATGATAAAACGGAGCTAGATTCCTTTATGGGTATACGAATTTTTACGGATGCAAAAGGAAAATTTCGTGTTATCAAGATACAGAATAGTTTTAGTGGAGAACTTGTAGAAGAAAATGGAAAACTGCTCACTACAAAAACAGAAGAGGGAATTCATGGAGTTGGAGTTCTGAGTGTGAGAAAAATTGTAGAATCCTATGGGGGAACGATGGAATATTATTCGGAAGAACAAAAATTTTACACGATTGTGCTGATACCGGTGAAGGATACTGCCAAAAATGTGTGAATAAAATAGGTGCCATCAGGCAAAACAAGTGTGATTTAGACAATGTTTTGCCTGATGGTATTTTTTGTCCCCCTCGCCTATGTCTTTACGCCTTAGAGGTGAGTGATTGCTTATCTGCGTTCAAATATTGGACATTAAACGTCGAAAATGGGACATTTGGGAGAAGTGTTCCATTTTTTTTGTAAAATAAGGCTTATGAAGTGATTCAGGGATGCATAGAAAAGAGGTGAGGATATTGAGAATATTTAAAATCTTTATTGCGGAAATATTGCGAATGTTACGGGATAGAAAGTGGCTGTATCTTCTTATAATAGCAGTCGTATATATTGTGATTTGCAGAATGTTTGCCAGTTACAGATACAAACTTGATTTGGATTATGGTGTTGAGATGAGATTTGGGGAATCTGCATTTAAAATATGGCAGTTTACAATGGATTCTATGCAGATGGGCGTATTATTGTATGTATTGCCGCCAATGGTATATGTGCTCTCCTATATGAATGACCGAAAAGAAAAGGTAGACCAGTATATATGCGTAAAGAGTCAATCCGATGTTTATTATGCGATTAAATATGTTGTGGCAATCTTGGGAGGAATGATACTCAACTTTTTATTTGTAACACTGCTCTATCTGCCACTCTACCAAATCATAGCAAGTCATGTTTACCGTATCGATGATTTGGACAGAGTGAATACACTTGTCGGTCCTTATCTGAAAAGTGATAAAGCAACTGTAGCGGTATTGCTTATTGCAGCAGAAGGTGCAATGATTGGCGGAATTTGCGCGGCGATGAGTTTTATCTTATCTATGTGGTTGGAAAACAGGATATTAGTGACAGTTCTTCCATACATTAGTTTTCGAATTTTGAGAAATACAATCTATATGTGGCAATTGCCGAAAAAAATAGTAAATCTTGCCATGATAAATGTGGATACAGGGTTTTATGACAGACCGGTGGGGCAATATTTTGATACATTTGCGATATGGATGCTGATATTTGGGATTTTGTTTTTTGTGAGCTATTTTGTCAATATTAGAAGAAAAAGGTAGGTGTCTGAGATGAAAAAAATGTATGTATGTTATAAAAAATATTTTAGCAAAAAATTAGCGATGGGAATGATTCTAGGTGCAGTTATATTTGCTATAACAGGGTGCAGCACTGTAAAAAAGATTGAAAAGAGGGAAAAGGTCGACCAGACTGTAGTAGAGGAGCAAAAGGTTACGGATATGTATTTTGAGAAAAAATCAATTGCACAAGTGAGAAAAGACGCTTTGACGCTGGCAGAAGAAATCGGAACAGATAAAAGCAGGTTTGCCAATTGTCGTGAGATAGCAGTCGAGCCTTTTATCACTGAGAATGATGAGATTTATAAATTATCACTGGAAAAACTAGATGGCAATGACTTGAGCAATGGAAAGTCCATAGGGTTGCTCGTGAGTAGTCAGACAGATTTGCAAGAAGTACAGTATTATCGAAATAATAAAGGGTGTGATAAGGTGATGTTGTCTATTTCTGGAAAAGAAACAGTTAGGAGTTTAATTCAAGATGTTGAGGCATATATGAAAAAAACTTACTCAGATTCTCCTTTTGAATGGCTTGTGGAACGGCTAGATGTGATGTCAAAAAGTGGCAAAGACTATGTGAATTTACATGTGCGGCCATCTTATGACGGAATTCCATTTGCGGGTGTATGGATTGTGAATGATGGGAGAGTTCCGAATATGGCAAAGGATTTTAGGACTGCAATCGTTGGTGTAACAGAATCTGGAAAGATATATTCCTATGAAGGCATTTCGCCATATTATAGAGTTGAGAAACAGGGAGAACTGATTACTGAGATTATGACGCTTGATTCGGCAATGTCTGTTATCACAAAAAAAATGGGAGAAGATGTGAACTTTTGGATTGAAAATGTAGAGTTGACATACCGTCTTGGCAAAGATATGCAGGCAGTACCAATCTGGAATATTGTCGTGCTTTCGGGAAAGGGAGAAACAAATTTTCAAATTGATGTTGTGAATGGGGATTTATATTATGAATAAACAAATACATATTTCACAGGTGATAAAGTCCAAGCTGACAAGACCAGATTTTGTTTTTAAGATTGTTCTTGGCACATTGCTTTTATATGGAATACTATACAATTTAATACAATCATTTGATTATATTTATGATGGAGTGGAACATGAGTCCCCTAATGTATTGATGTTCTTTCTCTATGCGTTTACCAGTGAGCATGTGGCATATTATGGAGTGCTCTTTGTATTTGCGCTCATTGTTGCAGATGTGGTCTATGAGGAATATCTCACAAAAAATATATTTCTTCTATATAAAACAAGAAAGAAAGTCGTGTTTGGTATGATTAAGATTGTTGCAGTATTTAGTGCCATCTTTTTGTTTGCTTATATCTTCCTAATATTAGTCATGGCATGGAATGGAAATATTCCGATTGATTTTCATTATACAAGAGATGCCATTCAAAACTGGGGCAGTATGCAGTTGTGGCATCACCTGCGCGAAGCATCTGTTTATCTTCCGGTATCCGTATTGAACTATAATGAATTTGTGGTTTTACTGTTGGTTTTCCTCAAATATTATATAGGTCTGGTTCTACTGGCAATGATAGGTCTGATTTTCAGTATCAGAAAAGACAGCGTTCAGTATGGCTCGTTGGCGATGTTAATTGTAATTTTATTTAATCTTGCCATGTTGGAATATGATGGTCCGTGGAACTTTTATGGCATAGGGATTTCCGTAGATTTATCAAAGATTTTTCGCTATATATCCCTTCAGAGATACTTTATTTTTGAATTTGCGGATATTAAATATGATGTTATGAGAATTTTTGCAGAGACATACGTGCAGGGAGCGATATGGTTTTTATTCTTATTTGGAATCCTGTACCAAATGTTTGAGCGGAGAGATTTGTAGAAATCAAATGAAAGTGTGTGAAAGCTATGTGTAATTCACAGACATTGGAGACGCTGGCATAAGAGACAGGTTTCATAATTAAAAATTATGACATGGTATTACGAGGAGAAACACTATGAACGAAGTTCATATATTAAATGCGTTCCAATGACCTGTCACAGAGCGAAACGAAGTGGCAATACATATTATATAAGTGGAAGGAATGGAATGAATATGAAAATAGAGGTCAAAAATTTAAGCAAAAAAGTAGAGGGAGTGTATCTTGTCAAGAATATCAATCTGAATTTTGAGTCGGGAAAAATTTATGGATTGGTGGGACAAAACGGCTGTGGTAAGACAGTGCTGTTCAAACTTTTACTTGGACTAATGAGAAAGACGGAAGGAGAAATATTTGTAGATGGCAAAGAACAGAAAGGATTTATGAGAGAGGTCGGATTTATTATTGAACGTCCAAATCTGATACCAGAGTATTCTGCCTACAAAAATTTGAAAGTTTTGAGTTCGTATACAAAAAGTGTGAGCAGAGAAAAAATTACAAACGCACTAGAGGCAGTGGGCTTGTCGGCAACTGACAAGAAAAAAGTAAAAAACTATTCTCTCGGAATGAAACAAAAAGTGGCAATTGCAATGACGATTATGGATGACCCAAAGATATTAATCCTAGATGAACCACTCAATGCAATCGATGACATTTCAGTAAAGAAGATAAGGGAAATTATTATGGGATATAAGCAGAGAGATAAAATTGTGTTGATTGCATCACATTATAAAGATGACATAGACTACCTGTGCGATGAGGTGTATGAGATGAGAAAAGGGGAAATTGTGGAGATATAATAGTTACATATTGTGGAGAAAATAATTTTTATAAAAAAGCCAAAATGTTACATATTAAAAAGATATTAAATATTTTGCTAAGGTGTTGTAAAAATAGTGGTTTTACGATATAATCTGGACAATAAAGCAAAAAGAAAGTCATATTATACCAGAGGTGAAATATTTGATTAGTGAACTAGATAAAACGATAAATGCAACAGATGATAAAGCACAATATGATGAATGTGCCAAAAGAATTATATCAGAGAAGATAGTATTAGCTCATATTTTAATCTATACGGTTGAAGAATTCAAAGATATGTCACCAGAAGATGTGATTCCTTTTATCGAGGGAGAGGTATTTGTTGGAGAGGTGCCGATAGATTCTGGATTGACGAATCAGCAGGTAAATCAAGGCGGGACAAAAATAGTTGGCTTGAATGTTGAAAACTCAGAGATAAAAGAAGGACTAATACGCTTTGATGTTATTTTCTATGTGAGAATGAGAGACGGCTTGTCACAAATCATTATCAATATAGAGATTCAGAAGAGTACCCCGACATCTTATCATATTTTAAACAGAGCTATTTTCTATATGTGCAGAATGATATCTTCTCAAAAAGAGAGAGACTTTGTGAAATCAAATTATGATGATATAAAAAGAGTATATTCTATATGGATTTGTATGAATATGGAAAGAGATAGTATGTGCCTGTATCAATTAAAGAAGAATGATATTGTCGGAAAGCAGGATTGGAGAGGAAGACAGGATTTATTAAATATCGTAATGATAGGTGTACAAAATCAGATTTCAAGAAGAAACAAAAAATATGCGTTACACAGATTGCTAAGGACACTCCTATCTGATAAAATAAGTATACAGGAAAAGACACAAATTATAAGTCAGGAATATCAAATCAAAATGGATGACAAAATGAGAGAGGTTGTGAATACGATGTGTAATCTGAGTGATGGGATAGAAGAGAGAGGAATTGAGAGAGGAATTGAGAAAACGAATATAAAAGTTATTATTAATATGTGCAATAAAGGATATTCATTAGAAACAATTTCGGATATTGTAGAAATCCCTGTGGCAGAAGTCAAAAAAATTCTAGAAAATCCAAATCAAAATTAAAATCTCTCCATTGACAATAAAATTAAATATTTGTATAATCAAAGACAAATGTAAAAGTGAAGACGGAGACAGTCATATCACGAGAAATTCCCAGAGAGTCTGCATTAGGTGAGAGCAGATAAGAGTATCCGATATGAGCATCCCTCCTGAGCTGTGATTTGAACGTGCATGCACAAGTAGACATCACCGTCCTTCCCACGTTATCGGGAACGCATATAAGTAACAAGTTTGCTTGTCTTATTTTAAGTGGGCAAATGCAATTACAAGTATGTCTGTAACAGGTGGTATAAACGAGTCGAGAGCTTCGTCCTATTACAGGAAGAAGCTCTCTTTTAATATACTCATAGAATCAAAAGTCGCAAAGCGACGATTCTGCGAAACAGAAGGATTTTATGAGTAGGAGGAAGGAAACCAAGTGGTCTATGCAGACATTTGTTTTCAACCGAGTACTAGCAGTTAACACAATAGCAAGTATGTTACTGAGAAAATCAGAAAATGCCTATATTTACTTATGGAGTGAACCTTGAAAGGTGTCGGCACTTAGGGAGCGTTTCACAAAATAAGTAAGTATAGACATTTTCAATCTTAGCTACATACTAAAAAGAAAGGACAATTATTTTATGTATCAAAAAGTATCATCAGAATTAAACTTCGTTGACAGAGAAAAAGAGACATTAAAGTTCTGGAAAGAGAACAACATTTTTGAAAAGAGTATGGAAAGCAGAAAGCAGGGAGAGACTTACACATTCTATGATGGTCCTCCAACAGCAAATGGTAAGCCACATATCGGACACGTACTGACTCGTGTTATCAAAGATATGATTCCTAGATACCAGACAATGAAGGGCAAATATGTTCCAAGAAAAGCTGGTTGGGATACACATGGACTTCCAGTAGAGCTTGAAGTGGAGAAAAAACTCGGCTTAAATGGAAAAGAGCAGATTGAAGAATATGGTATGGAGCCATTTATTAAACAGTGTAAAGAGTCTGTTTGGAAATACAAAGGTATGTGGGAAGACTTCTCAGGAACAGTAGGTTTCTGGGCTGATATGGACAACCCATATGTCACATATGATGACAACTTTATCGAGTCTGAGTGGTGGGCACTCAAAGAGATTTGGGATAAAAAATTATTATACAAAGGTTTCAAGGTAGTTCCTTACTGTCCTAGATGCGGTACTCCACTTTCTTCACAGGAAGTTGCTCAGGGTTACAAGACAGTAAAAGAGCGTTCTGCAATCGTTCGTTTCAAGGTAGCAGATGAAGACGCATACTTCCTTGCATGGACAACAACACCGTGGACACTTCCAAGTAACACAGCACTCTGTGTAAACCCAGAAGAGACATACTGCAAAGTAAAAGCAGCAGACGGATACACATACTACATGGCAAAAGCATTACTTGACAAAGTATTAGGCAAATTTGCAGATGAAGAGAATGGCGTAAAAGCATATGAAATCTTAGAAGAGTATGTTGGAAAAGATTTAGAGTACAAAGAGTATGTTCCACTTTATGAGTGTGCAAAAGACAGAGCTGAGAGACAGCACAAGAAAGCACACTTTGTAACAGTTGATGACTATGTAACAATGACAGACGGTACAGGTATCGTTCATATCGCTCCTGCATTTGGTGAGGATGATGGTAGAATTGGAAGAAATTATGAACTTCCATTTATTCAGTTTGTAGATGAGAAGGGTGAAATGACAAAAGAGACACCTTACGCTGGATTATTTGTGAAGAAAGCAGACAAAGAAGTTTTAGTAGACCTTGACAAAGAGGGCAAATTATTTGATGCTCCAAAATTCGAGCATGACTATCCACACTGCTGGAGATGTGATACTCCACTCATTTACTACGCTAGAGAGTCTTGGTTCATCAAGATGTCAGCCGTAAAAGATGACCTCGTGGCAAACAACAAGACCGTTAACTGGATTCCTAAGTCAATCGGTGAGGGAAGATTTGGAAACTGGCTTGAGAATGTTCAGGACTGGGGTATTTCAAGAAACAGATATTGGGGAACACCACTCAACATCTGGGAGTGTGAGGACTGCGGTCATCAGTTAAGCGTAGGTTCAAGAGAAGAACTTGCCTCATTAAGTGGAAGAGAAGATGCTAAGACAATCGAATTACACAGACCATACATTGATGGAGTTACGATTCCATGTCCATGTTGTGGAAAGACAATGAAGAGAGTTCCAGAAGTGATTGACTGCTGGTTCGACAGTGGAGCAATGCCATTCGCACAGCATCACTATCCATTTGAGAACAAAGAAATCTTTGAGCAGCAGTTCCCTGCAAAATTCATTTCAGAGGCTGTTGACCAGACAAGAGGATGGTTCTATTCATTAATGGCAGAATCAACATTGTTATTCAACAAAGCACCTTATGAAAATGTAATCGTTCTTGGACATGTTCAGGATGAGAACGGACAGAAGATGTCAAAATCAAAAGGAAATGCAGTAGACCCATTTGATGCATTAGAGACACATGGAGCAGACGCAATCCGCTGGTATTTTTATACAAACAGTGCCCCATGGCTTCCAAACAGATTCCATGACAAAGCTGTTACAGAAGGACAGAGAAAATTCATGGGTACATTGTGGAACACATATGCGTTCTATGTACTCTATGCAAATATTGACGAATTCGACCCAACAAAATATGAATTAGAATATGATAAATTATCTGTTATGGATAAATGGTTATTGTCAAAACTCAACTCAACAGTAGGTGAGGTTGATGACAACTTAGGAAGATACAGAATTCCAGAGGCTGCAAAAGCATTGGATACATTCGTAGATGAGATGAGTAACTGGTATGTCAGAAGATCAAGAGATCGTTTCTGGGCTAAGGGAATGGAGCAGGATAAGATTAATGCTTACATGACACTTTACACAGCACTCGTTACAATTTCTAAGGCAGCAGCACCAATGATTCCATTTATGACAGAAGAAATCTATCAGAACTTAGTAATTTCTGTAGATAAGACAGCTCCTGAAAGTATCCACCTTTGCGATTTCCCTGTTGTAGATGAGAAGATGATTGACAAAGAGTTAGAGGACAACATGGAGAACCTTCTTGATGTCGTAGTTATGGGACGTGCATGTAGAAATGCATCAAATATCAAGAACAGACAGCCAATCGGTCAGATGTATGTAAAATCAGAGTTCCAGTTATCAGAATTCTATGTAGATATTATTGCAGATGAGTTAAATGTGAAGAAAGTGACATTTACAGATGATGTGAGAGATTTCTCTTCTTACAGTTTCAAACCACAGTTAAAGACTGTAGGTCCTAAGTTTGGTAAACAGGTTGGAGAAATTAGAAACGCACTTGCAGCAGTTGACGGAAATGCAGCAATGGATGAGTTAAATGCTACAGGTACATTAAAATTAAATCTCGCAAGTGGAGAAGTAGCACTTGAGAAAGATGATTTACTTATTGAAGTAGCTCAGAAGGAAGGCTATGTCACAGAGGCAGACAACAAGATTACAGTTGTCCTTGACACAAACCTCACAGAAGAACTTCTCGAAGAAGGATTTGTGAGAGAAATCATCAGCAAGATTCAGACAATGAGAAAAGAAGCTGGATTTGAGGTAATGGACAGAATTACCATCTACGCAAAAGGAAACAACAAAGTAGAAGACATTTTAAATAGAAACAAAGATGCAATCTTAAATGATGTCCTCGCAGACGAAGTAGTGACAGGCTCTACAGAAGGTTACGAAAAAGCATGGAACATCAACGGCGAGGAAGTAACACTTGCAGTAAAAAAGAACTAAATCATAATACGAATAAATATACAATATGAATGAAATTCGCCAATAAACTAGAGCATCAGGCGGGTATTTGCGGAGTGAACTACAAGGAGCAGATGCCATTTAGATGCGAACATCGTTCGCGGGCATCTGCGTAGGTGACAAGGAATCTGTCTGTTAACGCAGACACCTATCACATAGAGCGAGAGCATTTCGCACAGCAAATACTCGCCCGATGCTTGACATGGCGACAAAGAGGTAGTTATGAAAAACACAAAACGTTTTATCGTCTCAATTCTTCTCCTCTCTATGATTATGAGTCTTTTGATTGGTTGTACAACTACGAAAAAAGATAAGAAGAAAACAGATGATGATATAAGCAACAAAAAAGAGTTTACTCTTGGTTTTGATGCGGAGTTCCCACCATACGGTTACAGGGATGATGCAACCGGAGAGTATGTAGGATTTGATATTGACCTTGCAAAAGAGATGTGCGAGAGAAGAGGCTGGAAATTAAAATTACAGCCAATCGATTGGGATTCGAAGGATATAGAGTTAAAGACGGGAGCGATTGATTGTATCTGGAATGGATTTACCATCAATGGCAGAGAAGAGGGATATGCTTGGTCAAAGGCATATCTTGACAACAAACAGGTTGTTGTTGTCAAGGCTGATTCAGACATCAAAGAGTTAAAGGATTTAGCAGGAAAAGTAGTTGTTGTACAGGCGGATTCATCTGCCCTTGCAGCATTTACTGGTGATGATGCCACAGAGGAAAACAAAGCCCTCTGTGCAACATTTGCTGATTTACAGCAGGTTGGCGATTACAATACAGCATTTTTAAATCTGGATTCAGGTTCAGTTAATGCAATTTGTCTTGACATTGGTGTGGCATACAGCCAGATGAACAACCGAAAAGATACATTTCGTATGCTTGAGACATCGGTTTCCAGTGAGCAGTATGGTATCGGATTTAAAAAAGGCAATGTAAAACTCAGAGATGCAGTTCAGGAAACACTTGATGCAATGTTAGCTGATGGAAAATTTGATGAGATTGCAAAGAAATGGGATGATTATGGAATCAGTGAGATGGTATGTCTTGGAAAAACGGGAACAGATTCAGCTTATAATTTAAGCGTAGATGAGAGTTCAATCAAAGACAAAAAAGAATTTACACTTGGTTTCGATGCAGAATTTCCTCCATACGGTTTCAGAGATGAGGAATCAGGAGAATATGTTGGATTTGATATTGACCTTGCAAGAGAAGTCTGTGAGAGAAGAGGCTGGACATTAAAATTACAGCCAATCGCATGGGATTCTAAAGACATAGAATTAAATATTGGTTCGATTGATTGTATTTGGAATGGATTTACAATTAATGGAAGAGAAAATGACTATACATGGTCAAAAGCATATTTGGATAACAAGCAGGTTGTCGTTGTAAAGAAAGATTCTGATATTAAGAATTTAGCTGACCTTGCAGGAAAAATGGTTCTTGTGCAGTCGGATTCATCTGCTCTTGCAGCATTTACAGGAGATGATGCAACTCCGGAAAATATTGCATTGTGTGCAAGTTTTGAGGATTTACAGCAGGTGGCAGATTATAATACAGCATTTTTAAATTTGGATTCAGGTTCAGCTCATGCGGTATGTCTTGACATTGGTGTGGCATACAGTCAGATAAAGAACAGAGGCGATGAATTCCGTATGCTGGATGACTCCATTTCAAGTGAGCAGTATGGTATTGGATTCAAGCTTGGAAATACAGCACTCAGAAATGCCGTTCAGACAACACTTGATGAGATGTTGGCAGACGGAAAAGTAGCTGAGATTGCAAAGAAATGGGATGACTACGGAATCAGCGAGATGGTATGTCTTGGAAAAGACGGCACAGATTCTGCATATAAAATTAACACAAACAATGCAAAGCAGGAGCAGAGCATCTGGGAGAAATTTGTAGATGTGACAAAGAGTCTTTCAAAAGGTATGCTTGCATCACTTGTAATTTTTGTACTCACACTTTTGTTCTCACTTC
>ONXS01000070.1 GCA_900321855.1 uncultured Eubacteriales bacterium
CCACCTATACGGCCATCTGCCCCTCAAATATATGAAACCGGCAGGTGAAAAGTTAGAGGAGTTCTTTGAACAGATAAAATTTAACAAACCAGTCATTCCGGTGGCGATGAACACGACAGGTACATATCTGAAAAAAGAGGAAGATATAAAGAAATTACTGGTCAGACAAGTGCAGAGTGCCATTCGTATTGAAGAAGATTTAAAAAACATGATAGAACAGGGAACTCACAACTTTATTGAAATCGGACCGGGAAATGTGCTGGCAGGATTTGTGAAAAAGACAGCGAGAAAGCTGGGGACAAAAGTTACGGTAACATCCATTTCTAATGTAGAAGATATGGAAAAATTATTGAAATCACAGGCGTGAAAACAAATGCAAAAAGGAGCAGAGATGAGCAAAACAGCAATTGTGACAGGTGGAAGTCGTGGAATTGGACGAGCAGTCTGTATTCGTCTTGCAAAAGACGGATACAATATTGTATTTAATTATAATTCCAATGAAGAACAGGCAAACATAACATTAGAAGAGATAGAAAAACAGGGAGTTCAGGCAAGAGCATTTCGACTTAATATCAAGGAATCTGAAAATTGTGCAGAACTTGTAAAACAGACCGCAGATACATTTGGAACGGTAGATGTTCTCGTAAACAATGCGGGAATTACAAGAGATGGACTCCTTATGAGGATGAAAGATGAAGATTTTGCAGATGTCATAGATACAAATCTAAGTGGCGCATTTTATATGCTGCGGGCGGTTTCTAAATATATGATGAAACAGAGGCATGGAAGTATCATCAATATGAGTTCAATTGTCGGAGTGAATGGAAATGCAGGACAGGTCAACTATGCGGCATCCAAAGCAGGTATTATAGGAATGACAAAGTCCGCAGCAAGAGAACTTGCAGCGAGAAACATTCGTGTCAATGCGGTGGCACCGGGAATGATTGAGACGGATATGACAGCAGTTTTGCCGGAAAATGTGAGAGAGCAGATGCTGGCTCAAATCCCATTAAAAGAAATTGGCAAGCCGGAGGATATTGCGAATACAGTTGCATTTTTTGCGTCCGAAGACAGCAGATATATTACAGGACAGGTGCTTTTGGTGGACGGTGGAATGTCATAGCCATGAACGATATGTAGGAACGTATGCAAAAAAATGATTGTCGGAGCAAAATCTGAAAGAGAGTGATTAATCTAGCAATCGTATCTTAGGACAGCGATTCAAAGAAATGGAGAATGATATGAGAAGAGTAGTAATTACAGGACTTGGAGCAGTGACTCCGATTGGAAATAATACAGAGGAATTTTGGAAGTCTGTGAAAGCTGGAACATGTGGAATTGCACCAATTACCCACTACGATACAACAGACAGAAAAGTAAAACTTGCAGGAGAGGTAAAAGATTTTCAGCCAGAGCAGTATATGGATAAGAGGGAACTCAGGAAGTTGGATCGCTTTACTCAGTTTGCATTGTGCGCAGCAGGTCAGGCAGTCGATGACAGTGCAATCTTTGATGGTGAAAATCTCAAAGTCAATCCGGACAGAATTGGAGTGCTAATCTCTTCTGGAATTGGAGGACTTGACACCATTCAGAGAGAGGACACAAAGGGATATGAAAAAGGATATGACCGAGTATCACCATTTTTTATTCCGATGAGTATATCGAACATGGCAGCAGGACAGATTGCAATCAGATACGGTTTTCAGGGAATGGCAAGCTGTGTGGTAACTGCATGTGCGGGTGGAACCAATGCAATTGGAGATTCATTTCATTACATCAGAGATGGATATGCGGAGGTGATGCTTTGCGGCGGAGCGGAGGCAAGTATTACCGAACTTGGAATTGGCGGATTTACATCAATGAAGGCACTGAGTCTCAGCGAAAATCCAGACCGAGCATCTATTCCATTTGACAAGGAGAGAAATGGATTTGTTATGGGCGAGGGCGCCGGAATTCTTGTGCTCGAAGAATATGAGCATGCAAAAGCAAGAAATGCAAAAATCTACTGCGAAGTAATCGGATATGGAGCAAATTGTGATGCACATCACATTACAGCACCATTGGAAGATGGAAGTGGTGCAGCAAAATGTATGCAGATTGCATTGAGAGATGCAGGGATAGAAAAAGAACAAATAGACTATATCAATGCTCATGGAACCTCTACACACTTAAACGACAAATGTGAGACAGCAGCAGTCAAAAAAGCCTTTGGCAGTCATGCCTCAAACTTGAAAATCAGCTCCACAAAATCTATGACAGGTCATCTGCTTGGAGCGAGTGGAGCGGTGGAAGGAGTCATACTCGCACTTGCCGTACAGAACAATTTCATTCCTGCAACAATCAATTACAGAGAAAAAGATGAAGACTGTGATTTGGATATTGTTCCAAATCAGGGACTTGAGACAACCGTAGATTATGCAATGTCAAACTCACTTGGATTTGGCGGACACAATGCAAGTATCATATTTAAAAAAGTAGACACGGACTCTGCTCAGAAAGGAATTCAATCATGAACATGACTTTAACATCAGACGAAATTCAAAAGATTCTCCCTCACCGCTATCCATTTCTTCTTGTAGATAAAATCACGGACTATGAACCGGGAAAGTATGCAAATGGTATCAAATGTGTGACGGCAAATGAGATGCATTTTGTGGGACACTTTCCACAGAAGAAGGTAATGCCGGGGGTGCTAATTATTGAGGCGCTGGCTCAGACAGGAGCAATTGCAATCCTCTCAGAAGAAGAAAACAAGGGAAAAATTGCGTTTTTTGGAGGAATAAAAAATGCCAGATTTAAGAGACAGGTAGTTCCGGGGGACGTTTTGGAATTACACTGTGAAATTATAAAGAGAAAGGGACCTGTCGGGATTGGAGAATGTAACGCATATGTGGATGGGGAATTGTGCGTAACAGCGCAACTTACATTTGCAATTGAACAATAATGTGATATACTTAAACCATAACTTATAAATCGCAAGAGTGTGATAAAATACATGAAATGGGGAAAGTGATGTTACAGGAACAATTTTACAAAGTGTATACAAAATTTAAATTGCATTTTTATCAGAACGTGTTTGAAAAGTGGCAGGATCGTGAGGCCTCACTGACAACTGTTGAGACATTCTGTATGGAGATAATTTATTATTTGGGGAAACCGACAATCAATGAATTTGCTAAGATGGCAAATATATCTTCGCCAAATGCAGCATACAAGGTCAATAATCTCATTAAAAAGGGATATATCAAAAAGGTTCAGTCACAGGAGGACAAGAGAGAATATCATCTTGAGGTCACAGAGAAATACAAGAATTACTACAATATCAGTTATGATTATGTCAATGTGGTAATGGAGCGAATTAAAGAGCGTTTTTCTGAGGATGAATTAAAGACATTGGAGAAAATTCTTTCTGTCATGAGTGATGAACTGATGTCAGAGATTGAATAAGAACGAAATAAAAAGATAAAAGACTCATGTCTTGCGTGTGCGGGACATGAGGTTTTTTGCTTTTTTTTAGACCGTTTCAGGTGACAAAAAATGAATTAGCGAAACGGATTGCGAATATCCGTTTTATGATAATTGTATTGTTACTTCATTTGCAGCGATACATATTATTGCGGAAATAATTAAAAAGAAATAGAGGTAAGACAGATGGCAGTATTAAATGAATTAGAACCAAGACAGGTGTTTCAGTATTTTGAAGAAATCTGTGGTATTCCACATGGCTCCTCACATACAGAAAAAATTAGTGATTATATAGAAGGTTTTGCAAAAGAACATCAGCTCGATTATAAGAGGGATGCAGTGGGAAACTGTATTATTTACAAAGATGCCTCACAGGGGTATGAATCGAAAGACACAGTAATCTTGCAGGGACATCTTGATATGGTATGTGAAAAAGAAGATGACTGTGACATTGATTTTCAAAATGAGGGACTGCGCCTGCAGGTAAAGGATGGAATTATTACTGCGAAGGGAACGACACTCGGTGGGGATGATGGAATTGCGGTTGCATATATGCTTGCAATTCTCTCAGATGATACTATTGAGCACCCTTCGCTTGAATGTGTATTTACAGTAGATGAAGAAATTGGAATGTTAGGTGCAGCGGCATTTGATATGTCACTGATTAAAGGAAGAACCATGATTAATCTGGATTCTGAGGAAGAGGGACATTTTCTTGTATCCTGTGCCGGAGGAATTACTTCTACCGTACACCTTCCTTATGAAATAGAAGATGTGAGCAGAGATACTTATCTTGTAACAGTAACTGGTCTGGAAGGTGGACATTCCGGCGCTGAGATTGACAAGGGGAGAGCCAATGCCAATATGGTAATGGGAAGAGTGTTAAATCATATGAAAAAGGCAGATGAATCTCTTCGAATTGTTCGTGTGAATGGTGGGTTGAAAGATAATGCCATTCCAAGAAAATGTCAGGCAGTGATAAATGCTGATTCGGAAGAAAAACTGATGGCAGTGGTTAAAAATTTAAATGAGATATTGGGCAATGAGTTTAAGGTGACAGACAAAAATATTGTAGTGCAATTAGAAAAACAGCAGAATCAATCAGAAACTATGGATGAAGTTTCTACTCAGAGAGTCATTGCTGCACTTTTAAATCTTCCAAATGGAATTCAGAGAATGAGTTTTGATATGCCGGGGCTTGTTGAGACTTCATTAAATCTGGGAATTCTGAAAACGGAAGAAGAGAAAAAAGAAGTGACCTGTTCTTTTTCTGTTCGAAGTAGTGTAAATTCAGAAAAGCAGGAATTAGTAGAAAAATTGGAATCTCTCGCTGGATTACTTGGAGGATATTTGACAAATCAGGGAGCATATCCGGCATGGGAATTTAAGGAGAATTCAAAGCTGAGAGAGGTTATGATTGATGTTTACAAAAATCAGTATGGTGCAGAGCCAATCGTAGAGTCTATGCATGCAGGCGTGGAATGTGGTCTGTTTTCGGGTGGACTTTCGGGACTTGATGCGGTGTCAATCGGACCTGATTTGAAAGACATTCACACTCCAAAAGAATCTATGGATGTAGAGTCGGTGAGAAGAGTGTGGGAGTTTGTATTGGAAGTTTTAAAAACAATGTAGTTCATTCGTGTCGTTTTATCCGTTGTTTGTGTCGTTTGCAGTCATAAGATATATCCTTGAAGAGAAATTTATGTTATAAAGAATATGATAATTATGAAAGAGGAATGAGGAAAGCGGGCATATTCGAATCGTGAAAACACCAGCATTGGGAATCAATGCTGGTGTTTTTTGTGTGGTATTTATGATATAATAATTACAATAAATGATAAGAGATATGTGTAATTTTAATCATAGATGATAAATGGGAGGAAGTAGGTACATGAATAGCAGTGATATTATAAATGAAATGGATTTGAATATTTGTGATGAGATGTTTCGCAAATTATATGGAAATGATGAAAATCGTATTGGGGTGCAGAAAATCAGATATATAAATGCTGTCAGAAAATTTGAGTCAATTTATGGACAAAATAAAGAGATAGAAATCTTTTCTGCATCGGGACGAAGTGAAGTGTGCGGAAATCATACAGACCACCAAAACGGAAAAGTTCTTGCGGCGGCAGTAGATTTAGATGCGATAGCAGTCGTTTCTTTTCATGACAGACATGAGATAAAATTAAAATCAGAGGGATATGAGGAGATTTGCATTTCTCTTGAGGATTTGTCTATTCGTGAAGATGAGATGGGAAGTACAAAGGCACTGCTGCGAGGCATGGTATCCTGTTTTGAGAACATTGGAGTAACGGTTTCTGGCTTTGATGCGTATGTGACTTCGGAAGTATTGTCTGGAAGCGGACTTTCTTCTTCAGCGGCATTTGAAACATTAATTGGAACAATCATAGACATTCACTACAATGATGGAAAAGCAGGTGCAGTGGAAATCGCAAAATTTGGTCAGATTGCAGAAAATCAGTATTTTGGCAAGAAGAGCGGTCTGATGGATCAGATGGTATCTTCCGTGGGGGGATTTGTTTTCATTGATTTTGAAGATACAGAAAATCCCAAAATTGAAAAGGTAAATGTCGATTTTGCTGAGGCGGGTTTCAATTTGGTCATCACAGATACAAAGGGAAGTCATGCAAATCTCACGGATGACTATGTAGATGTTCGTATGGAGATGAAACAGGTTGCCAAATATTTTGGACAGGAAGTATTAAGACAGGTAAATGAGTTGGAATTTTATAAGAGCATTTCTGCAATGAGAGAGAATGGAATTTCGGACAGGGCAATTTTAAGGGCAGCTCACTGTATCGAGGAAAATAAGAGAGTGGAGAGAGCTGTGGAATCTTTACAGAACAAAGATTTTAAGAACTTTTTGCAAGTGATTTGCGAGTCAGGAACATCTTCTTATGAACTGCTGCAAAACGTATATTCGACACATCAGCCATTGAATCAGGAAATTCCGCTTGCATTGATGATTTCAAAGAAAATTCTCGGAGAACAGGGCGCATATCGTGTGCATGGAGGGGGATTTGCAGGTACGATTCAGGCATTTGTACCAGAGAAATTAACAAGACAGTATATTATGGCAATGAGTGATATTTACGGAGATGACAGTTGCTATGTTTTGCATATTCGAAATACTGGAGGTTGTCAGGTATTGTAGAGATGTTATAGAAATTTTGCGAGACAGCCTGCATAGTACAGGTAAGATTCGATGTGTGATATTTTTTTGTGTTGTGATAAAGTGTTAAATCGTTTATAATATCAGTGGTTTTGAACGCAGATAAGCAATCCACCGTCTGTAAGGCGTCAAGACGTAGACGGGGTATCGGGGATGCTTAGTCGGGGGAGCTCCTTCTGACAAGCTGCGAAACAGCCTGTGTTCATGAGCAAGTAGCGGAGCGGATTGTAAATGTCTGCTTTACCCATATAAATTATAAAAATAACTTAGGATAATAAATGACAATATATAGAAGGAGAAAAAATTATGCCAGTATTTGATTTTAAGAGTTCCCCAGAGGACAAAAGAGAGGCAGTTTGCACATATACATCATTTAAGAGCAGCAACAGCACTCCTACAAAGGAAAATCCTCTTCTTATTTTAGATAACAAAAACAGACAGTGGAATCATCATTCCACAGGAGTATTCACAAATCCGGTCAAGAGAACATCATTTGAGTTTGAGGAAGAAGACGGAGTTGTGAGCAGTGATATTTTAGAGATTGATTCCAGATTTATCAATCTTTTAAAATGGCTCGGAGAGAATCACATCAAAGTTCGTCTGTCAGGACAGAATACAGAAAATGGATATGCAGTTTACAAAATTCGTGAACAGGCTTATGGAGGCGGAACCAAACTTTCTTCTGAAGACGGATTTTTACAGTTTATGATTGAGAGACTTCTTCTGAGCAATCCACCATCTGATGAGGTGATGGATGAGGATGAGATGGAGGAGACTGGCGATGATATGAAGATTACCAGTATTCAGACAATCACAGATTTTATTGCCTGTGCGGGAAGAACACTTCCGGAAAATATTCAGCTCTGGGCGAGAAGAAACTTAGCGGTTGCGAGATCGCATGAGGTTTCTCAGGAAGAGAGAAGGCATGCGCAGAGAGCACTTTCTATCATGTTAAATATCCAGTGGAAGAGCAATTTCTTTGAATCCATTGACCCAGAGAGAGCGAGAAAGATTTTGGATGAGGAACTCTATGGTCTTGAGCGTGTTAAACAGAGAATTATTGAGACAATTATTCAGATTAACCGTACCCACACACTTCCTGCTTATGGACTCTTACTTGCGGGACCGGCAGGTATTGGTAAGTCACAGGTTGCCTATGCAGTTGCCAAGATTTTGAGACTTCCATGGGCAAATCTCGATATGAGTTCTATCAATGACCCAGAACAGTTGACAGGAAGTTCTAGAGTTTATTCTAATGCGAAACCGGGAATTATTATGGATGCTTTTTCGGTATCAGGTCAGTCAAATCTTGTATTTATTATCAATGAGCTTGACAAGGCAAATGCGGGAAAGGGAAATGGAAATCCGGCAGATGTACTTCTTACATTGTTGGATAATCTTGGATTTACAGACAATTATATGGAATGTATGATTCCGACTGTCGGTGTCTATCCAATTGCAACTGCGAATGATAAGAGCAAAATAAGTGCTCCTCTGATGTCGAGATTTGCAGTAATTGATATTCCGGATTATACACACGAAGAAAAACAGATTATCTTCAAAAAATTTGTATTGCCTAAGATTTTGAAGAGAATGAGAATGAATGAAAATGAGTGTGTTGTGACAGATGATGGAGTGAAAGCAGTTATTGATATGTTTGTCGGAACAACAGGTATTCGAGATTTAGAACAGGCGGCAGAGCATATTGCGGCAAATGCACTGTATCAGATAGAGGCAAACCATGCAGAGAAGGTTGTATTTGATGAGAAGATGGTAAAGGAACTTCTCGGATAAACAGTGATCTCAAAATCGAAAAATATCCTAGGAAGTTTTCTGAGATTACATATGCGGAAAGCAGTAATACATTGAAAAAAATATAAAAAATTGATACAATAGATGTAGTTGTTTCAATTTGGTATGGAACAGTTATGTAAATTATATAAAACATTAGGAGAGGACAGTTTACTTATGGAGTTTTTTTCATTAATCGCAGAAGATTCATTTAACAGTGATGACCATAAAGGAGCGATTGTTACAGGTTTTGCAGTTGGAAAAGTAAGTGTGGGAGATAAGTTATTTTTCTATCACCCATCAAAAAAAATACTTACGGCTGTTGTAAAAACAATCTTGGTGGGAGCAGATGAGTATAGGGAAAGTGCAACAAATCAGCCCGCTGCTTTGGAATTTGAAGGACTTAGAAAAGGTGATATTTCCAAATTTATGGTAATCACAAATGTGCCAAAGATATTACTTTCTGCTGAGAATTCAGCCTATAATAATCCGGAGCTTTTAGGCCTTTTATATGGTTGCCAGAAGTTTTCAAAAGATAGCAGATTTATGACAGTGCTAATCTACTATTTAAATAGAGCGACTTTTTTATTAGATGTACAGACAGAAGAGGAAATTAAAACATCGGGTGTTCAGGAACAGGATGTGAGAATTAAAGTAAATCCTGTTGTCAATAAAGACGATTCAAAAGCGATTGCTATTTATACAGATACAGCAACGGCACAAAAAGGAGTTCCTGTACTGGCAAATCCACCAAAGAGAAATATTATGATGGTTAATTTAGCGAGAGCAGCCGAATTTAGTAAAAATAATTGCGACGGCGTTGTGATTAATCCCAATGGTCCGATACCATTTTTTATGGAGAATAGTTTTTTGAAACATTTGGGAATTGTACCAAACAAGAAATAATTGGTTGACAAATAAATAGATATGACTATAATAAGTAGTGCACTACCTATTAAGGTAGGGTGCT
>ONXS01000020.1 GCA_900321855.1 uncultured Eubacteriales bacterium
CGCAACAGTTCCATTGATTGTTCCATTTTCGGTGAGTTTGATTAGTTTTGCAAGACTTTCCGGAGATAATGTAATATCCTCCGCATCCATCTCCCTCGCCTTTAAAAGTCTCATCGTCTCTCCCATAATATAATTACTGACTTTTTTCGCTGCTGCCTGCTTCTCTAAATCTATCAGATACACAAGTGTCCGTTCAAACAAATCTGCCAGATGTTTACTCGAAGTAATAATATCCGAATCATATGCCGGCAATCCATATTCTGCTATATATCTCGCCTCTTTTTCGTCCTTGAATTCTGGCTGACTCTGTCTGATTGCCTCTATCCACTCATCCGATACAACGATTGGGAGTAAATCCGGCTCCGGAAAATAGCGATAATCCTTCGCATCTTCTTTTGAACGCATTGGGTAAGATTCTCCCTTTGTGTCATCCCATCTTCTCGTCTCCATAACGACTTTCTCACCAGCTTCAATCAATGCAATCTGACGTTTTGTCTCGTTCTCAATCGCCCTCCGAATTGCCTTAAATGAATTTAAATTTTTCATCTCCGTTCTCGTGCCAAGTTCTTTCGTTCCAACTTCTCTGACAGAGACATTGACATCCGCTCTCATCGAACCCTCGTTCAATTTACAGTCCGATGCTCCAAGATACTGTATCGTCATACGAAGTTTTTCCAAATAGGCAATCACCTCGTCCGCAGTGCGCATATCCGGTTCGGACACAATTTCAATCAACGGTACTCCCGAACGATTATAATCCACATAAGTCTCCTTACTTCCCTCATTGTGAATGAGCTTTCCTGCATCTTCTTCCATGTGAATTTCGTGGATTCCAATGTTTTTCCTTTCTCCATTTTCCACTGAAATTTCCACATATCCATTTCGACAAATCGGTGCATAAAGCTGAGAAATCTGATAGTTTTGTGGATTGTCCGGATAGAAATAATTCTTTCTGTCAAATTTAGAGTATCTTGTAATCTCACAGTGAGCTGCCACACCAACTGCCATCGCATATTCCAATACCTTTTTATTTAACACTGGGAGAGTTCCCGGCATACCTGTACACACCGGACACGTCTGTGTATTTGGTTTTCCACCAAATGCAGTGGAACATCCACAAAAAATCTTTGTCTTTGTTGCAAGTTCGACATGAACTTCTAAGCCAATCACTGTCTCATACTGTTTTCCCATATTATATTTCCTCCTCTCCGTCCGTTTTTTCCTCTTTCCATGTATCATTTTTCAGTGTATCATTTTTGAGCGTATCATTTTTCAACATATCATTTTTCAGTATATCATTTTTCAGCATATCATTTTTCAGAGTATCATTTTTCAGGGTATCATTTTTCAGGGTATCAATGTCCACTTTGTCAGCCGGCACCGCAAAATCTCCTCTCGCCTGCTCATAGGTATAGGCCGCCTGAATGATTTTTTTCTCTTCAAAACAATTTCCCATGAGCTGAAGTCCAATCGGAAGTCCTTTGCTGTCAAATCCACACGGAACCGAAATGCCACACAGACCAGCCAGATTCGCAGAAATTGTATAAACATCCGACAAATACATCTCCATAGGATTACACAGACTTTTTCCAGCCTTTGGAGCTGTTGAAGGTGCAACCGGTCCCAAAATCACATCATATGTCTCAAAAATATGATTAAATTCCTCTTTTATCAGCCTTTTTATTTTCAGTGCCTTTAAATAATAGGCATCATAATATCCTGAGCTGAGCACAAAAGAACCCAGCATAATTCTTCTCTTCACTTCGGAACCAAAGCCTTCACTTCTCGTCTTTTTATACATATTATGAAGTCCGGCAAACTCTTCTGTGCGATAACCATATTTAATTCCATCAAATCTCTCAAGATTTGAACTTGCCTCTGCTGATGCAATCGTATAATAAGCCGGAATTGCATAATCGGTCATTTTCAGGCTTATTTCCTCTACAATAGCACCTCTGTCCTCTAAGACTTTCGCAGCCTCTAATACAGCCTGTTTGACTTCCTCATCGATGCCCTCAGAAAAATATTCTTTTGGAATTGCAATTCTCATCCCCTTGACATCTTCTTTGAGCGCCTCAGCAAATCCATATTCTCTTTTTCGAGATGTCGAATCTTTTTTGTCATAAGAGGAGATAACTTCTAAAATATTAGCTGCATCTGTCACATTTTTACTGAGCGGACCTATCTGATCCAGAGATGAGGCATACGCAATCAGTCCATATCTAGACACCGTTGAATAAGTCGGTTTCAGACCAACCACGCCACAATACGATGCCGGCTGTCTGATAGAGCCTCCCGTATCTGAACCCAGTGCAAAAAAACATTCTTTTGCCGCCACTGCTGCAGCAGAGCCTCCGGAAGACCCCCCTGACACATACTCAGTATTCCACGGATTTTTTGTTCCACCAAAATAGGAAGTCTCCGTTGTAGACCCCATGGCAAATTCATCCATATTTGTCTTGCCAAGAATGACCGCTCCTGCCTGTTTTAAATTTACAACAGCCTGTGCATCATATTCCGGTGTAAAATTCGACAAAATTTTTGACGAACAAGTCGTAAGTATTCCACTTGTACAAATATTATCTTTCATTGCAACCGGAACTCCCGCCAGTGGAGAACGATATTCCCCCGCATCTATCTTCTTTTGCACTTCGTCAGCCTGTCTCAAAGCACTCTGCCTGTCTGTAGTGACATAACAGTTATAGACCTTATCTTTCTCCTCTATTTGATTAAAAACAGCCGTAACAGCCTCTCTGACGCTAATTTCGCCCTGTCTGATTTTGTCTGAGAGCTGCACTGCTGAAAAATCCAGTATGTTCATAAAAACTCCTTTCCAATTTAAGAATTCAAAATCCACGAAACATTTACCTCATACCTCGCTCTTAACGCTCTTGTATATTTATAAATACATAATCCGCAATCATTTCAAACCAAGCGATTTCTGTGAAGCAGAAATTCACAATCCAATTTGCCACTTTCTCACAATCAAATTGGCTCGCAAAAACAGAATTTATCTTCAATTAAAAAGTGCTCGGCACTACAAACATTCCATCTTTTTGTTTAGGTGCATTTGCAAGAATCTTCTCTATGGCACAGGTATTTGTCACTTCATCTTCTCTGAAACAGTTATTCTCCTCAAATAAATGGCTCATTGGCACAACCGATTCGGTGTCAATTTCTCCCATTTTACTGATATAATCAAGCATTTCTGTCATATCCCTCTTTGCCTGTTCTCTTTCTTCCTCGCTTAATTCAAGTTTTGCAAGGATTCCCACATACTCAATTGTCTCATCTGTAATTTTATCCAACATCATCATCCCTCCTGACTCTAATTTATTTTCAAAAAATAACACAATATACGCTCAGTAAACAATCTGTTGTCTAAAAACAACAAAAGGCGTTCTAATTTTCGCAAATTAAAACGCCTGTAATTTTTATACACTGTCTCCGTGATGACTATGATGATGTCTGTGTCTTGCTCCCGCCTTAATATACATAGATTTTATGTATGTACTAAGTGCAATCATAACGAGTGCCAACACAAACAATACCACACCGATTACCGTCATAATATTCAATCCATTTTCAAAGTACCTTATAATAAACTTATAAACATATTCTGGGTGAATCTGCAATTTTTTATAAAATCCTGTTGATCTGCTGTAAATAACAGGAATCACAATTGAAATTGCACCAGACATAATACTATACGCAAGGTATCTGAAAATTCTGTTCTTTTTCACTTTGTTCTGCTTATATAACAAAAGTATACAAACAATCGCAAAAATTGTAATCGGAATTAACAGCATAAGAAAATATTTATTAATGTTTCTAAAAACCATTCCAATTGTACTTGCATATGGAATTTTAATCATTTCTTCATAACAAGTAATAATATCGTTCGAAATATGTTCAATAACAGTGTTTTGATCTCCGTCAACTCCAAGATTGTTTCTTGCCACATAATCGTTGATATTTGCTGCTAATTTTGTCTTATATCCTTCGATATTAATGCTTGACTCCGTACTGGTAAGCTGAGCTTTAAAATAGTGATTTCCATCACTTCTGAGCTGTTCTTCTGAAAAGACACCCTGCAACACTTCCGATGTCAGTCCATCCGGAATCAGTATCGATTCTGCTTTATCCATAAAACTCTTATAGACCATGTCATAGTATTTCACATCATCTAATGCGTTGAGCAGTGAATTATTTGATGCAAATCCTAACTTTACTGACATTAAAATAGCAATTACTGAAATAAAAATTGCCAGCATTAAGCTTGTCACCATACAGGTAATCGCTTTGATTCTTCCACTTTTTTTACTCATATCTGTTTCCACCTCACTACTAATCTACAAATACTGGTCCCGAAACCAAATCACAATATGTGAAAAATCTCTTTGTAGTTCGGGATAATGTATTAAATGGATAACAGGTATACAAAACAAGTTCTTCATGATCTATCATAAAATTATATGCTGCTTTGTCATTCTCATTTAATATCTTTGTCTCTCTAACTCTATATGTATAAGTTCCATAGCTTGTGTCAATTCTGAACTCATCACCAATTTGAACATTCGCCAGTGCAGAAAAATACATATTGTTATGTCCTGCAAGAAGAATCAGACTTCCAAAACCTGGCTGATTAGAGGCAAAGTTCTGACCTATACCTTTTTTTAGGATTTCGTCAGTATCTCCCATATAAATAGGTATATCTGTCATTCCAATGCGGTCACAACTAAGCTGTGCATACAAATCTCCAAATTCTGCCATTGGAACATCTGCTCTCTTTACTGTCTGCACACCATTGTTATCACTGACATCAACAGAATCCTTTTTAAAAATAGAGTTATAGGAATTATTAAAATCTGGTGCTGCGTCTGATGAAATTAATTCGACTGCGCTGATTGTCATCTTAATCAAATCAGAAGTCAGCAAAAATGTAACACCGTATGCTAAAAAAGAAAAAAGTAATGGCACATAGATATATGCCATTACCCTGTTAACTTTTTTAGCTATTCTGCTCTTATGCCTCTGCATTCTTTTTAGTAACTACTGCTAATGCAGCAACTGCTAAACCTAATACTGAAACTACAGCAACACTTGACATTGAATCAGCGCCAGTTGCTTTTGTACCTACATTGTTTGTTACAACAGGTGTTGTTTTCTGCTGTCCGTCTGGAGTTACTGTCTTCTTAGAGATTGTAACTGTACCAGTCTTTGTATCAACAGTAACTGTTAAACCAAATACTGCTGCTGCTTTGTTAGCTTTGTCAACAAGCTGATTCTTAACATCTGCTGAAGCGTTAACAATGTCTTTCTCAGATTTAAGACCTGCTGCCTTAGCGATAGCTGCTGCCTCGTTGATGTATCCAATTACTTCATCAGCCTGAGCCTTTGTTGCATCAATATCATCTCTCTCAAAGAATTTCTTTGCCTGTGAGAAATATTTCTGCTCTGAGCTATCATCTACTTTACTTGCTGTTAAAGCATCTAATACTCTCTGCTCTTCTGTGTTAACTGATCCTGCTGCAAATGCACTAACTGACATTGCAAGTGTCATAACTACTGAAACTGAAACTGCTAAACTTTTCTTAATCATTTTGATGTCTCCTCCTTATTCTCCATTAATTAAGATATTGAAAATTATATTATTAATTGTGAAATTTGTCAATATTTATTTTTTAGTGAAGTTAACTAAATTTTTACAGATATTTTACTATTTTATTGACATGATACTATAATCACACCTTTTTTCCTTCTTTTTCCCATAATGCACTGCTATTTTCAAACTCATCATCATCATCGTCATCATCCGAAAATTCAAGGTCATCCAACCCACTGAAAATGTCACTGACATCATTCTTTTTGCTCTCTGCGGATACAGAATCACCAAATTCTCTGTCATCTATCGGTTCATCATCAAGAAAACTGATTTCTTCTTCCATGACATTCTCCTCGACCTGTGTCTCTTTGACAACATTCTCTTCATTCTTCTTATCTGATTCTGTTTCAAAAACTTGTGAAGAAGTTGTTGTTGGCTGAGACTCGCTGAAATTCTCTTTTGAGACAAGATTCTCTTTCTTATCTTCCTGCTTATCGCTTTCCTGATTCTGCTTCTTTTCTGCTGTCTGCTCTGTCAATTGAATTTCTCCACCCTGACTCAGAATATCCTCTTTAATTTTTTCCATCTCCGAATCCAAACGTGCAATATCCATATTCAGATTATCAATTCTATCCGCCAAAGTCAGCTTGTCCAGTTTCCTTGCAAACTTCTTTGCATATTGATTATCTGCGTTAATAAAGGAATCATATCCCTTAATCAAAAGTGGAATAAATGCGACCAAAAATACGATAATACACCACGGGGTAAGAAATCCACCAAGTGCTTTTACCGTTGGACTTTTACTGTGCGAAAATGCCTGTAGTATCACAGCCCATGTAAAAAATGAGGCAGCACTGATAATTCCAAGTTTCCTTACCTGATGCAAAAGATCATTGTAATCATCTAGCAGCATTTTTTTCTCATGCTTAATATCTTCACTTTTTGAATTCAATGAACTTAGTCTTTTGTTGAGATTTGTAATTTCCATTTTTTTCACATCTCCAAATTCATATTTGCAATTGTCATACAATCGCCATTTACCTAGAATCATACCATATTGTACATTGATTTTCCATATGAATTTTGAAAATTCTCAAACGGCTCTGCCATACCTTTCTGGTCTAATGATAAATTTCAAGTACCATTCTCGCCATCTCCACCATATTTGTTCCAGAATCCATGCTGTTTTTTTGAATATACCGGTACGCCTCTTCCTCTGTCATATTCTTATTTTTCATCAACAGCTCTTTTGCCTCATTAATAATCTCTTTCTGAGCCACATTTCGCTCTTTCGGTTTATTCCTTCCTTTTTTCTTTATTCGTTCTAATGCTTGTGTCATCATTTCAAGGGTACTGATTAAATCATATGCTTTCAGAGGCATTTCAACACTAACTATGCCATCTTCCACAACCGTGTCTAATTTCATTCTTGATGCAATCAATAACATCTGAAATGTATCTGGTATATTTTCAAAAAGGTCAGAATATAACATATCGTTAAATTTATATCCACAGACAATGACTGCATAATCCATCTCGTCTATATATTGCATTGCCATTGCGCCAGAGGTACACTGTGCCGCGACATGATATCCATTTCGCATAAGCAGATTGCTGATACCTCTGGCATCTTCTGGCTTTGGAAAAACCACGATAATATTTATCATGTATATTCACCTCCGATTTTCAAACTGGTCTTTTAATCCTAGTATCTGTTCAGATACTGCTCTAATTCCCAATTTGTAACCTGAGATCGATATTCCTGCCACTCCTTCTTCTTTGCCTGAATATATTTATTCGAAATATGCTCTCCAAGCACCTTCTGCACAAATTCATCCTCTTCAAATTTTTCGATTGCATCACAGAGATTTTCCGGCATATGTTCAATTCCCTCTGCCATGCGTTTTTCCTCACTCATCTCGTATATATTTTCTTCTATATTTATAGGTGGCTGGAGATTATTTTTTATTCCATCCAGTCCTGCTGCAAGGCAAACTGCAAGCACCAAATATGGATTTGCGGCTGGGTCCGGACAGCGAAGTTCAATGTTCGTCTCCTCGCCCCTGAGAGATGGAATACGAATCAGCGGACTTCTGCTCGTTGTAGACCACGCAATGTAGACTGGTGCTTCGTAGCCCGGCACAAGCCTCTTATAAGAGTTTACCAGCGGATTTGTAATCACAGACATACCTTTGATATGTTTCATAATTCCTGCAATAAAACTGTATGCCTCTTTGCTCAGTCCATTTTTATCACTGTCATCCCTAAATACATTTTTTCCATCTTTTAATAATGCCATATTCAAGTGCATACCCGAACCATTGATTCCAGACTTTGGCTTTGGCATAAATGTCGCATGTAGACCATGTCTCTTTGCAATGGACTTAACCGTCAGCTTGAATGTCATAATATTATCGGCAGTCTTTAATGCCTCATCATATTTAAAATCAATTTCATGCTGCGCAGGAGCACTCTCATGATGAGATGCAAGCACTTCAAATCCCATTGACTCTAAATTCAACACCATATCTCTTCTCGCATTTTCTCCGAGGTCAATTGGTCCCAAATCAAAATATCCCGCCTTTTCATGACTGACATTTGTCGGATTTCCAAAATCATCTGTGTGGAACAGGAAAAATTCACATTCCGGTCCAGCATTAAATGTATATCCAAGTTCTGCCGCCTCTTTTAATACTTTTCTCAGAACATATCTTGGATCACCCTCAAACTGACTTCCATCTGCCTTGTGAATATCACAGATAAATCTTGCAACCTTTCCCTGCTGCGGCCTCCACGGAAAAATATTGAACGTAGAAGTGTCCGGATACAAGTACATATCCGACTCCTCCGTTCTCGTAAAACCATTGATTGCCGAGCCATCAAAGACGCACTTGTTATCCAGTGCCCTCTCTAACTGGCTCGCTGTAATTGCAACATTTTTTAAACTACCTGACAAGTCGGTAAATTGAAGTCGGATGAATTCCACGTCCTCTTCTTCAATCATATCCATAATTTCCTGTTTTGTGTACATTGTTTTCCCTCCATAAATGTTTGATAATTTTGTAGTATCTTTTTATAATAGAAAAAATTATATAAAAAGGGCGCTCTTTCCTAATGGAAAAAACGCCCTCGTTTTTTACTGGTTATAGAATAACATTTTTGAGTGGGGGTTGTCAAATGGTTTTGGTATGAATTACATTGTATAACTTATACATCTTCCTTTTCAACAACAGTACACTACTATACCACTCATCAACTTTTCTTTATTCAAAAAAATCTTCTCTTATCAAAATATTCTAACATTATCCAAATTCTCATTTTGTGAATTGTTGATTCTATCTGCGAATTTTTAGTATTTATTTCCTATTTTTTCATATAATAAATACATCATTTTAAGAGGAGGTTTTGTTATGGATTTTGGAAAAAATTTAGAACGCCTAATAGAACAAAGTGGTCACTCGAAAAAGGATGTCGCTGCTGCTCTTGGTATAGCTCCAAATACATTAAGTGGTTACATCAATAATCACCGCCAGCCAGACCTCGATATGTTGATAAAAATTGCAGATTATTTTCATACATCTACTGACCATCTGCTTGATTACAAAGCGATGCAAAATAATTCTCATCTTCGTGTACTCTCGCTTGTATCTCACAGACTGGAAGGACTAGATGAGAATCAGTTAGAACTTGTTATGAAACTCGCCGAACAGGTTGTAAATTTTGATATTAAAAACAAGAAATAAGCATATGTTTGGAAACAATTTCAAAGTACATATAATGATGTTACGATTCACAAATTGATGTTTTCTATACAAAAAACAGGCTGATATTTTACAAATCACTGTAAAATATCAGCCTGTTCTTCGTTATTCTCAACAACAGATTATTCGTAAAGTGTATCGTCTGTTATTTTCCATATTGACTTACAAGCATTGACAAAACTCCACATCTCATTGTCGCTATCGTATATCAAAATTTCCGATAATTTTCTTCGAATGATATCCGAATTGTTCTACATTGCCTCAAGCATTGCCTTCAATAAAATCACTGAGTTCTTGATTGCCTGTGCCTCAAACTGTGGGTAGTCCATATGTGCACTGTCATCTGCCTTATCGGAGATTGCTCGGATAATTAAAAATGGAATGTTGTTGAGGTAAGCTGCGTGTGCGATTGCTGCGCCTTCCATCTCTGTACAGTCTCCGTGGAAATTCTCAACGAGCCAGTCTTTCTTCTCTTTTCCTGAGATGAACTGATCTCCACTGACTACTCGTCCAACATAGACGTTGAGGTCTTTTAAGTTGTTCTCACATGCTGTCTTTGCAAGGTGAATCAACTCCTCATCACCTTTAAATAAAGATGTCTCCATCCTTGGAATGACAGATAAATCATATCCAAATGCCACCGCATCCATATCATGCTGAAGTGCATCCTGTGATAACACAATATCTCCAATATCAATCTTCGCATTTAAAGAACCGGCAATACCTGTATTAATGATTGCTGACACATGGTAAATGTCAGAAAGAATCTGTGCACAGATTGCTGCATTTACTTTACCGATTCCACTTCTCACAACGACAACTTCCTTGTCGCCTAAATTTCCCTCATAAAAATCCATACTTGCAATGGTCTTAACTGTCACATCTGTCAGACACTCTTTTAACTTGCTTACTTCCTCATCCATTGCACCGATAATTCCAATTACTTTGCTCATAACGTTTCCTCTTACTCTCTACTTTCTATTTCGATATAACTTCTTACAAAACAATAGTAAAACGAACATTCACAATCCGCTTCGCTACTTGCTCATGAACATAGGCTACTTCGCAGTTTGTCAGAAGATATTCCCCCTCCTGACATAAGCAATCTCCAATACCCCCACCTACGTCTTTACTCCTTAGAGGCGAGGGATTGCTTTTCTGCGTTCAATATTTATAACTTCCACTCACAAATATTACTCCGGATATACCAGATGCTTTTCATCTATGTTATAAATTGTGTTGTCTAAATATCTCTTTGCAAGATAATTTGCCATATTCAGATTCATATCGAGATAGTTTCCGCAGTCTCTTGCTGCTGCACCCGGAACTTCATCTCTGAAATCTCTAATAAACTCAAATAATTCCTGAATTAAATCGACAATATCTTTTGATTCAAGGTCCCCTGCCAATAAAAGGTAAAATCCGGTACGGCATCCCATTGGTCCAAAATAAATTGTCTTATCGCCATATACTTTATGATTTCTCAAAAATGTTGCTGCCAGATGTTCAATGGTGTGAATCTCTGCTGTGTTCATCACTGGCTCAAAGTTTGGTCTTGTCATTCGAAGGTCAAATGTTGTGATTACTTCACTTCCGATATGGTCTTTTCTTGAGACATAGATTCCCGGCTCTAATGTTAAATGGTTCACTGTAAAACTTGCAATCTTTTCCATTTTGTATCTCCATTCTTTCTATAAATAATCTTTCTTTAACGATTCATGATATGTCCTGATTCAGAATCAAGACTAAGAACGCCTAATTCTGAACAATGATCACAATACAGATATTTTAACTATTATGAGGATATATTGCAAGTGTTTCTCAGCAAATTATAATTTACAGAGCTATTCATTTTTTACTAACTCAAACTTCCCACACCAATAAGGTGTGTTGAACCTTGAAAATTCAATAGTTTAGCCAATAAAAAGGCATAAACCTGTAATCTTTGGTATAATGGAATTGACTAGAAACCAAATATTAAAGGAGATTTATGCCATGTCTATTTTACCACAGAATACCACCATTGATACAGAACTTTTTGATTGTGTTGAGAGATTTTTCTCTAAACACCATATCGGAAATCTTTTGTCAAAGTGCAACGGCACCAAAGAAAAAGAGTATCGTATGCTCACTCTTGGTTGGAGCAATGGTTGCATATTTCTTCCAATTAACAGCTGTCTGGTTGCATCATCTAATGAGTCATTTATACTTGGTCCGGTAAAGTCTTTTGATAAGAGAACCATCGCAGGTAAGAGACGTTTTCTTGCTCAGATGAAAGCAGTAGACAGCATGCAGGAATTCCTGAAATTAACAGATGGTCAAATCGAGTCTTTCATGTTAGATTTCAGTTCAAGATTGACAGAGTATCTTCAAAAAGGATTGAATTTAGGTGTTGCATCGACATAAATCATATTTTGTTAGCTAAAGTATTGAATTTTCAAGGTACGAGTCCCATTTTGGGTATGAGAAATCTTAGATGGTAATTTATTCCACGGTACTCGCCCTGAATGCTATCATAGAATCTGCTCCCGAACCAATAATCTTCACTTCATTATATTCCGATGTAAGCACATGATTGGTATCGTATAATTATATTTCATACAGCTTTTCAAGAATTTTAACCATGGCCAGCGTATCCAGTCGGCAATAAGCCAGCAGGTTTTTTCGTATACGCTTAATCTCTTCCTCGGAATGATTTGGCAAATCAGCAAACGCGCTCATTGCTTCACTTCCATTGTGAACTTCTTCCAAAGCATGATAATCAAACTCAGAATCTCCGCCACAGAGCGCCGGGAGCACCCATTTGATAGAATACGATCCTTTCAGTTCTTTGCAGTAATAATACTGTTTCTGAAATGGCACCATCAGATCACAAATGTGATCATGAATATTCATCAGACGCTCCGCCAAATCATCATATAATTTTGCAAGATTCCGAATTACTGTTTTTTCAAAAGACATGTTGTAGGCAAGTGAACAGACATCTCGTGGAATGTCATTACAAAGCTGTTCGGCAAGCTGCCTTCTCGGATCCATTCCCTCTTTCCCTAAAAATTCTTTGTGAAGCAGTTCCCCGTCCTTCTCACACTGTATATGCAGCGAATACTGAAATGGAATTTGCATATATGGAGAGACGCCATCATACATAGGGATTGCCTGTTGAAACGTCTCAAAATCCAGGTAGTATAAAGGATAGGTAATCGTTTCTAGGAACTTCCGAATTTCATCAACTTCGATGCTAGGCGATTCATTTTCAGTGACAGATTTTACCTGCCGCCACTGTTTCTCGCTTAATTGTGGTACCTGCTCCACGATATCTTCAAAGGATACAATTCCCTGATGATACAGCTCATATTTCTTTTTCTTGGCGAGCCTGTGAATATCAAATACCGAATCCTCTGGAATATTTCTGTGACAGTAATTTTTGTACACACAATCATATGGATCGACACAGTGCATCCCAATCTCAAACTCAGGTTCCTCTTCCATTGCAAGCACATAGCTGATCAATTGAAAAGCCTCTTCTATCTCGCTCTGAAGATCCAAAACAAGTTCTGTACAATCCTCCAAAACAAAGAGCTTGTCCAACTCCAGATCCCCATGACGGACATAATCACTGTTAATATGCATGTTATAGACTCTTGAAACAGGCACGTTGCACTCACTCAAAACATAATATTGGTACGCCATATCATATTCATAGATTTTGTGCACTTCCGTTGAGCTCTTCACTTCGATAAGCTCCCAGCCGTCCGGCACACGGCGCAGAAGATCGACACTGCAGAATTTGCAATCTGCCAGAAAGGATGCCTCCGCTATCACCGGTGCCCCTGCATTCATAAACGCATTCGTCTGCTGCACCATATTCATTTTGTCGTAATCAAACGTCACATCCTGACAACCGTCGAAATAGCTTCGTGCGAGTTTTCCAACCTCTTCTCCCGTCTTTAAGATGGATTCTGAGGCAGTGTCAACAGCCAGCTCCGGCCTGTGTTCATCCATCCATAATATTTTAGGACATTGAAATCCTTTGCAAAACTTTGATTTACTTAACGTGTAATCCATTGATTCCCCCCATTTAACTAATTTGATGTTACCTCAATAATACGTTCCTAATCTGTAATTGTCACTGGCATATTCGTCTTCGTTTGATCAATGTCTACGATGCTAACTGGCAATGATACGCGTCTATCTCCGCGATTACATTCTCTCCATGGTTATCATAATAGAATGACTGAATATGAAATATGACTGGTCTGTCATATTGATTTTTTCCAATAATCTTCATTCTATCCCCCAGAATACTCTACAAACTTTCAACAATTGACTTTAATGTAACCCCATCTTTTGTTTTCCAGTACGCCAAACCATTTAAGGAGTCAATTCGTTTCTCAACACCTCTGCGTTTTCTATAGAGGTTAATAACATCCACGCCAGCCTGTGAAGATGTCTTATAATATCCCACAACGATACCCATGCTATTTTTAAATACATTTTTATTCTCATCAAGGATTAATAAATAACACGCCTTATCATCCTCGGTATACTCCGCACGTGCATAGTGAACAACTCCGTCGTACTCTAAGACAAATTCGGTTCCCACTTCAATTTTACCAGACTGGTACAAATCATTAAACGTCACAACCCTTCTCTTTACAAAGGAGTTTGGAGTTCTTCCATATTGCTTTTCATCCAGTGATAAAAAAATCTCGTCGAAAACAGACTGATACCGGTTATACACCAGACATTCAATCTGTTTGTCTGTATGGAAATTGATGCTGCATTCCACTTTTTGGAACAGCTCATCAAGAACCGACTGATTGTTCTCATAAATCTTCTTACACAGTTCTATATTAACGAGAGCCATCGGTGAATTATGTACGGGCTCTCTTAAATTATTCGCATACTGTTCCAAGAGATATCGTGCATCTTTATTGAGATTTGGATGCTCAATACATTTCTTAATCACATAATCGAACAACTCCTGATAGGTAATCTGTGTATACTTATCGTCATACGGGTGCTGTGACGGATCTGGCGTGATAAACAAGTAGATACATTTTTGATGATTTTTTGTTTTTTCTACATAGTCGCGGTAATCCTTTGTCTGTCCCACATCGGTACCGTTCATGTTTTCTCGCGCCTTTACCTTATTTTCGATAACAACAATCAGTTCATCGCTCTCACCATATACATCAATTGAACGCTTTTTGCCATCTTCTGTCGTGAATGTCTTCTCCGTCTCAAAATGCATATTGTTAAGATGCATCTCGTAGATATCGCCCAAGGTCAGATCTGCATTTTCCTTTTTTATCATATACAGTGTCAGCAGCCTCACAAGCGGAAAATACCCAAGACACATGCTTGAATTTGGATCAAGTAGCCAGCTGATAAATGAACTGTGCCAATGTTCCGTATGCGTCTGTCCAACGATGGTAAACACATTGGTTTTTTCCTGAAAATGCTTTAATTGCTGAAATTCCTTGCTGGCAACCAGGTTCTCAATTTGTTCGATAGTTATCATAATTCTTATCCCTCAATACTTATCATGCATCTTAAATGCTACTTTTTTTGCACGACTTGCTTAATTAGAGCAGTTCCCCAACTCCAGTTTTTGAAAAGTTACTAGTTGTCATATTACTTACATTCATACGATTGCTCACTCCACTACTTGTATCATCACTCAAATCAGACTGTAAGTTATTTAACAATCCTTCCGCAGTCTCGCGCGAGATTTGATTTTTTTCTACAAACACAGAATTACCCTTTACCGATGTTCCACTAATCACTACTGCGACACCTGAAGGTGACGTGAACGCATAGTCAGTCACAAATGTATTATTTCTGATTACCCCAGCACTCACTAGCTTTTCTCTCCTCTTTGCTCCGCCATCCTTAGCTACACTCGAAGCCCATCTGCTGCCTTTTCTTACAATGTACTGGCCATTTACAACAGTTATGATGGCATAGGCATCTTTCGGTGCGTACAGATAATCTGTACCTCCAGTTACAGGCGCTGTCACTTGTTGTCCAACAGCTCTGCCTCCACCCGAGCAATAACTAGATGATGAGACATTCGTATTCTTAGCAAGTTGTGCCTGAATAATAGCCGCAGCTTCTTGATTTGGATATACATATTCAACATTAAAATCATTTAAATCTAGTTCAAAGTCTACGATTCTAGCTCTCAGTGCGTTAATCCAACCATATTGACTCAGATGACGGAACATATAATAATTTTCTAATCCCGCTACATCCACCTGTTTATACTTTTTCTGATCATCTACTGGTCTTTGAACATACTGTGCGCGCTCAATAAATGGAGGGAATTTATTGCCCACATACTTTACAGAGCACATCTCTATAAAGCCAGCATTTCGACGCAGACAATTCATCACAAACTGCCAAGTCAGATCAAACGTAGAGTTGCAGTAATCTGTTTCCAGATCTTTATTAGCTCCCATAGAAGTTATTTTAAGTCTCTGGAAACTATCCTTCTTTAATGTTTTATCATCAAATGCACTCACAAACTGTGAAAGTTTCATTGTTGAACTGCTCGGTGCCGGTACTGGTGTTGGTTCAGGGACAACAGGCTGCACTGGCTGTGTTACTGTTGCATGGGTTGGTTCTGGTTGATCAGGTTTCTGATTCTCAACGACAGATTTCGAACAAAAAATAGATTCTGCAATCTTTTTTACTTCTTCATCCGGCGTAACGCCTTTCTGTTCGAGCATATTTTTAATACTTTTTAGATCGTCCCAACTATTTGTATTATCAATATTTTTATCTTTGTTCAGAATCTTTTTCATCGTCACTCTGACTGCGTCAAAGTCAACTTTTAATCTTTTTATTGCTATTTCCTTTTCGTTCTCAGTTGAATAGATATCCGTCAAACCAGCCTCTAATGCTTCCTTTAAATTGCGATTCATGTCTTTGTAAGCATTGGCATCAACTTTTGCTTTTAGTTTTTCAATTTTCTCTTCATTCCTTTTAGACAGATCCTGCCTACTCCAATTTCTCGTCAACTGTATACTAGGTAGATTCTTATCATCATGATAATCCTTAACAAGTGAACTATATCGATATGCCTGCTCCCCCAAACAATTTCGGCTGTACATCCAATCTATATCTATAAAATTGATCATACATTTACATCCGCTAGAAGCAACCTTCTCGGTCATTTCCATAACCCAGCTCTCAGTGGAATCCTTATAACTTATATCTGCTGCGAATAAATAACCGTCAAGTGCAAGTTCTATCAATGTTGTATACACATGTTCTGCTTCAGTAGTGTGCGCATAGCTTACAAAAGCAAAATTCTTTTCATCATACAGTTTAAGTTTAGATACATTTCCTACAAATTCTCTTAATAGTTCCTGCATTTTATCTATATTCATGTTGTCCATACTCCTTATCTATTTTCTCTTCCTGGTATTTTGTAAATTCTGATTCCATCTACAGTATCCAATAATGGCAATAATTCTCGCAGTGGTTCTTTATCTTTGTCTTGTTCTTTCTTATCTAACTCTTCGTATGAATCGGCAATCAACTTATTCATACGAAACAGATCCCGAATCGGCGGATTCATATTGCTAAACCGCTCATTTTCATATGCCTTTCCGCTTGTCCAGCCCATTGCCTTCTTTTCTTCAACCCAGCGAACATGCTCGAGTTCACCCATTATTTCCTCTTTATCTGTTTCATTAATGTCTTCTTCCGTAACTAATTCATAGGCAACCGGACGATCCGTGTAAAAAAAGCCAATTGCATCAAGGTATTCTGCATACTTCTTAGTTCTCTCAATTGTCGAAATCTTAAACTCTAAAGAAGCTTCATTAAAATACTTTTCTAATTTTTCAAATTTATCACCTTTTCCACGTCCGTGTACAAGTACAGTAAACATGTACAGATGCATAAAGTTGCTATTTGACAAATAAGTCCTTAATGTTCTATGTTGCGTGACAGGTTCAAATTTAACATTGATATCAAGTGTCAATTTATCTTCATTAATATCAATAATATCTTCGATATCCTTTACAAATCCATTATCCCTTGTATAACAATCACTTGAGTCTGGATGATATGCCTCTTTCATTTTCGGATATGTACCTTTAACACTCTTATTCTCGATTCGTTTCAGCATTCTCTGATCAAAATAATAGGTACATAACATTTTGCTTTCTTCAAATTTGATATCAAACCACATTGCATGAACCTGCTGACGCGAGTTCTGTCCATAGGATATACGATCCCAACACTGTAACTCGTCGCAAAGCATTAAAAGATATGCCAATGGATGATCGTCGATCTTCAGTTTTCTGTGAGGTCTTTTAATGTTTGTAATACCAAATTTAAACAGACTATTATGTAATGTGATAGCTGATAAAACATCCATATATGACTCATCAAAAATTTTAAAACCTATTACCTCAAACAGTTTTTTATAAAGCATCACACCAGAAAAATAAGCGTGATCCATAAATCCACCGAATTGTTCCGGAAACTTTGGTTTTGGGTCTAATAACTTTTCCTTAATATCATTTACTGACCATCCATAATCTTCCCCTAAATGCATACAAATGTTATATGCCAATACATCAGTTACTGTTTTAAAGTCATAATCAGTGTTATATAATTTCTGTACTCTGCCCTTTTCTTCATTAGAAATTTTGGCATAAGAGTCTGTTCCCTTGTATGAAATAAACGGTCTACCACCTATTGAATCATCAAAGTATGTCTTAATCTGCTCAAATGGTAATTCAAATGGATATCCAATATCATGAAACAGCGAAGTCATTCCCCAATATTTCAGGAAATGATGGCTGGCTTCTTTATCAGTAGCCTGCTCATTTTTCATGCAATTGATTTTATAAGATTCTCTAAACGGCGCATAATTATGGAATATTGACAATCCAAGAATGAAGACATATGCAGAATGAGAATAATGATCTCTATGCTTCATCAATAAAGTACCCGCATTCATTTCAAATTCTGCCAGCTTTTCAATAATCTTTTTTGATTTGCCATATCGATCTACGAACATTTCAAGATAACAAAAATAAATATTAAACGCATCTGCTGCAATACCCGTTTGCATAAAATTATGTATTGCACGCTCCAAACACAATCGTTCCGTATCACGCTCCATATTATATGGAATCTGATTTGGCTTCACACTTCTACCATCACGATCTGTACATTCTAAGCGATTCAGATCAAATCGAAGTTCTTCACAGTCCTCTCTTATAAAGCTTAAGGCATCTTTTTCCAACTGTGTTCCAGTTTCACCGACAAATTTATCCGGTTGCTTTGGTGCTGGTTCGTCCAATATATCTTTATAATTTTCCCAATTTAGGTCAGCAACCTTTTTCCACGCTGTGTATCCCATAATTTTTCCTCCATTTATTGTCTTTTATATTTCATTACCAATATCACATACAAACTTACGCCAATTGCCACAACATCGATCAGTAGTGCCAATGATCCAGCCGGATCTCCAAAGTTAATTTCATTGAAGGTATAGGCAGAACTGATTGTTCCAATCAACGAAGTAAACAAAGCAATCACGGATATCACCAGTGCCCCTTTGTTAAAACTAAATCCCTGATGGGCATCCACAAGGGAATAAATATTACTCATTATCTCTGTCAGTGCCGCATTCTCTTCCTGTACTCCCATTTCGCGCTGAATCCGACGATACAAGTCTTTTCCCTCGCTTCTTGATGTAATCTCATGTAATAGGTATTGATTTTGAAATCCAACATATCGTTTCTGCAAATCTATGATTTGCATCACATAATTGGCATTCATCTTTTTCTTACGCTCTATGATCTCCTTCGACGCCAACGTGATTTCTGTCTGAAATTCAGCAATCGACATTTTTTGAATCAGGCCAAGCAAAATAATCTCATTATAAATATTTCTATGATAGGCCGTTGCGTAATTATGTTCTGCCATAACTTGCACATAAATCTGATCCGTCACTCCGGAAACGATCGGACATTTTTCTTTGATGTCCAGATAATAGGTATGTTCTCTAATATAATTATCCCTTGCCGTCTTACTTTTATAAAACGGATTATCTTCCAGATCAACCGTGAGCAATTCACTAAAAGAGCGGCTCTCTGCCTCCTCAAAATGTTCCTCATCCTCGTCAAAGGAATCCGACAAACGATGTGCATAGTCATAATCCACGACACAACAGGTCACATACATTTTCTCATTCAAGATTGGATGAATAAGAATTTCATTCTCAGCATTCGTTTTCTTCGCTCGAAATACTACATTTTTATCACTTTTATTTTTTAAGTTCTTAGGTACTTTGTAGTTACATAACCCCAGAAGCCTTCGAAGTAGTTTTGTCACATACATGAATCTGACTTCGCCCAAATTCATATCACGATGATTGATGATTGTTACAAAATCAGAAAGACAATCCGCAACCAGCACTTTGCTCTCCTGATACACCAATCTCAGCTGATCCGGATACTTTTTTATATCACTTTCCGGGTCTGGCCAAAATGACAATCCCACTCTTCTGCCAAATTCATTGATAAGCTTGACATTGCCACTGCATCTGTCACGCTCATTTGTAGGATGATAAGATGTCTTCAATCCTAGGATTGCAACATCCGTACTATATACAATCAGTTCCACCTCGTCCACATCCAGAGAAAACACCTTATCGTCAACCGTTATCTCATACTGCAGCTGTGGATACTCTTCTAAGTTCAAGTAATAGCGTTTCACCAGATTCCCATCCTTCGAAAAACACGTAAATTCTCTTGCGCTCTCTTCAAAATATTGGTATCTGTCAAAATAATCTTTAAATCCCCCAAGATTCTCCTCAGAAAACGCATGGTTTCCTGGCTGTCTATCATCGACGATCTTTCTTTTCCACTCGCTTTCCCCATTCAGATTTTCAAACAATTCATAAAACGAAACGCCAATACGCTTCAAATCGTCCTCATTCCACCTGAAAGGAAAATAAAAGGTATGATAACTATATACAGATTTTTCTACATAACCAGACCCCATGTTCTTCTCCTATGATATCATCTATTAAAAAGCACCAATAAAACAGAGCAAAAAAACTCTGTCTCATTGGTTATTATTTTACTAAAGAAACAGCTCAAATACAAGCATAACTTTCTATCTTCTACCTAAAACGAAATTTTAAATTCTACTCTTTTAAACCTCAGTAGAATTTTGCTTTGCACGATACTTATGTAAAGATCCTTCAACCATATCCAAAGAAGTACGATTGCACAGACTTTCTGAGTTTAAACGAAGAGGAATATTCAACAATGAAAAAAAATTTTTGCACACAACGATACCATTGCAAAAAGACTGAGCTAGAATCCAAAGTTTTTGATTACACAAGAGAGAACTATCGCAGGTAAGAGACGTTCTCTTGCTCAGATGAAAGCAGTAGACAGCATGCTGACATTGATTGATACAGCCATTGTATTCACCAGATATATGCTTCTTGCGATTGAACAGAGAGACAATGAAGATTTGCGCACACTTGGAGAATTCTTCTTCTTTCTTGCTGATGAAATGGCAGATATCACATTTATTCATTCCATGCAGTTGATTCTGTCGGCAATTCCTCTATCTCCTCAAACAGAACCGTTTCCTTCTCATTTACCAGATGACAGATATGATAATGTCCCATATACCACTTTTTGTAATCAACTTTTTCTTTTATCTGTTCCAAATATTTTGTTAGTATATCCGGCTTATAAGATTTATCTAAAAGTTCCCCTATCTCTCTTGCTGTGCTTGTTGCCCCACAGTGTGTCAATATAAAATCTACCTTATTATTATGTTTCTCTAGATTTTCCAGTCCATGCTGCATCTCTTCTTCAGAGGGAAGTTCTGCCTCCCACCACTCTACATTTCGAATACGATATTCTTTATAATAGTCCTTCTTCCAGCGTTTGATTCTCGGATCACCTTCTTCTAAGATACCGTCTTTGATGTCGTGGCTGCTCGCCCCGCCAAACGTAAAAAAGGTATGTCCCTGTAATTCAAAGATTTCCCCTCGCATCAGATGAATGACGGAAGGACGGATTTTATGCACCTGTCCTCCGTTCCACATCTCCACCGGATACTCTGCAAGACGGTTGTGATTTTCGTGATTTCCATCAATAAATAATGTGGTAAATTTCTTATCTTCCAGCCAGTCAAGCCAGTGTTTTTCACTTCTGTCTTCCCCGTCTTTGTTCCATACCAGACCAAAGTCGCCGAGTATTATGACATAATCATCTTTTGTCAATTCTTTTTGTTCTGTAAATATCTTTGTTGATAATCGCTTTGGATCTCCGTGAATATCCCCTGTCACATAAATTGCCATCAAATTCACCGTCCTTTCCTCTTATTTATATTGTAATATCAAACATTCCATACTCACTGTCAAATATTGGCAGATGATTTCGAACAGATACTACACTCCTGCTCGAAATCATCTTATTAAGAACAATATATCTTTTTATCTGTCCTATTAGAAACCAACTTTCTTTGTATCGTAAGTGCAATCTCTTACATCTATCTGGTTCTCTGCATCTTTGATTGCCTTCTTGATGTCTTCTAACACAATTGTCTGAAGGTCTGCCTTTGTAATCTTACTCTTATCTTTCTGCATAATTCTCTTCGCTGTATAGAGTGTTGACATCTCAAGTAAACTTCTAGCCTCACGACCATTACCAAAATTATCGGCCAATACTCTTGTCTCAAAATATTTTACAATATCTTTTCTTGCCTCTTCTGGAACTGTGTATGTCTGAACTTTTGCAATTGTGTAAAAAATATCTGCCATCTGCTCTGATGTATAAGAGTCAAAGTAAATCGTTGAATTAATTCTGCTCTTGATTCCAGGATTCGCATTTAAGAAATCTCTCATTCGGTTATCTTTCTCATCTACCTTTTTACCACCATAGCCTGCAAAAATAATCAGCTTATCGACAGAATGTTCTTCCATCTCTGTAATCATCTGTGCAATTGCCTCCTGTGCAAAGCTGTCATTCTGACCGTTAGAGTCTACCAGAGAATATGCCTCATCAATTACAATGATATCATTTTCTTCAAAGATCCTTTTTGTTTTAGGTGCTGAATGTCCAACATACATACCTTTCAACTCAGCTCCGTTGACACAGATTAAACGATTTCCCGGAAGAAGCTGTTCCTCCATCATCATTCTTCCCATCAGTTTTGCAACAGTTGTCTTGGCTGTACCCGGTGCCCCTAACATCATATGTACATTGTGGAAGGTTCCTCTCTCAATATTCATACTCTGACGAAACTGATTAAATTTCATTACCTGAACAATATTTTTTACCTGCTGCTTAACAGACTCCATACCAACCAGTTCGCTTTCTAACACCTTGATTGATGTTTTGTCATCAGATGCAATTGCCTCACTCTTTGCAAATCCCCTCAAAAATTCAAAATCCTGATTCATCAGTGGTTTACTATCTCCATCTGTTTTGTGTTTGACTGCATATTTCACAATTTTATCTATAAGTTTACATTTTTGTTCATTTCTCATTGCTAAGAGCAATTTTATAATATTATCATAAGAAAATCCTTTTTTAACATTCAAATTTTGATTTGCAATAACTGATTTGAAAATATTCTTATAATATTTTGACAAATCCAATTTTGATTTTTCAACAAACACTTGGTCAATATTGTAATCCAGAATTACCCAATCCCACTCTGTTGTTGTATTCATATCAAAAAATAAATCATCTGATGAACTTTCATCTGAATTATGTAATCGTATGATATATACTCTTTTATTGTGGCTGAAATAATCCAAAACATTTTTCAACTTATCTCCCAAAATGAAACAAGGATCATAATATAACAGACAAACTGCTTCTCTGCAACAATCCACCCAGAATGGTTTTCTATTATCTACTGAATTTTCAAAGAGCTGCCCCATTCTTTCACAATTACCACTATCAGCTCCGCCATAATCGTTACCAAGTACGCTACTTGCCTCAAAGCCATCAATCATTGGAATCAGATGTGAATTTTCCTCCCAACTATCTATCATGCGTCCATCCTCATATTCTAAATAGTCGTTGTAGTTATATTCATCATTCCAGTCATCTGCATACAAAACATCATGTGCAAGATAATCTGCATGAAGATAAGCAACTGCCATTTCTGCAAATTCCTGACAATCTGTATTAATCATAATATATCGTGATTCTATGTTTTTATCTATATATTCTTTTACATTGGAAAATATAGTACCACCCTGTTTAATATCACTTTCAAGCTGATAGTCTGACTCTACCACAAGACCTTTTGCTGTAGTTGGTCTACCTGCTCCTGTGTTAATATAAAAATTTCTGACATCTGGTTGTAAAAGTGAAATTTTCTTACTCATAATTCCTTAACCTCCTCGTATATATTTATTAGCATCCTATGTCGACAGTAAATTGAAGAAACTGCTTATTATCCATAACTGTATAAATGACGTTCCTTCTGTTTATCTTTACTGTAATTGAAGTATAGCAGTAGTTCGTGCGCAATTTTGCTTAATTCGCATTTTTTCTAAATGCCAGCGGCTGTAAATTCATCAGTTTCTGAATAATCTCGTTCGTCTCATTCGAACTAAAACAACTGCAAGTCTCAATAACATCCCTCAATGCCTTAATCTCCCCAACTGACAAATCGGACTCATAATAATAATATTTCACCGGTTTCTGGGCATTTCGCTTCTTTCTGTGTGTGATTTTTGCTTTTTTCTCCTCATCACTATCCTCCTCGTATAATAAGTTTGTAAGCAAGAAAAATAGCTTACAGACTTATTCTTTTTTATGTGTATAGAGGTAAGGTCATCTAAGAGGAACTCCCCTC
>ONXS01000073.1 GCA_900321855.1 uncultured Eubacteriales bacterium
TTTTTACAGATACCCCAAGTAGCTCAGCAAAATCTTTTGGTTTATAATTTGTGATATTTAATGTATTCATAAAACATACCTCCTGAGTATATTCAAACATATTCTATCACTTTTGTAAATATTTTCATTTACTTAAACTTCCTCCTTTTCGATTTTGTCTGCTCCATATTCGCTTGCGAGTATTGACACCTGATTTACACAGTGTTACATCTCAGTTTTTTGAAAAAAGGACATCTTACAAAAACATGTAAAATGTCCGATTCCACTTGTAACTCGCTGCGAACAATTACTTGCGAACTACTGAAATTCTCTCCTGAATGTGATTACCTGTTGTTGCCTCATCTACAAGTGCGATGGCGTAATCAGCGTAAGAGATAATGCTCTCTCCTCTGTCATTTAATGTGAGCTCCTCACCTGCTAAGATGTACTCACCACTTCTCTCACCGTCTGCCTGAAAATCTCCTGCTGGACTGATATATGTCCATTTTACATCTTTGTTCTCGCGAAGTTCGCCAAGTGCTTTTGCCATTGCCTGTGCTACCCCCTGATAGCTCTCTGGAAAATCCGGACCATCTGATACGCATACAGTATGCTCTTTATTTACATATAAACTTCCTGCTCCACCTACAACCAAAAGTCTTGTATCTGTTCCTGCAAGTACCTCTAAGAGATGAGCCTGTGTTGTGCTGTGTGCTGGAAGTGTCTCTGCTGTCCATGCTCCAAATGCGTCAACTACTACATCAAATCCTGCCAAATCCTCTTTTGTAATATCAAAAATGTCTTTCTTCACATAGTTCTGTGCCTGTGTGTTATTCTCATCTTTTCTTCCAAAAGCTGTAACTTCGATTCCTCTGTTCACTGCCTCTGCGATAACCTTATTTGCTACTCTTCCGTTTGCTGCTACTACTGCTAATTTCATGTGTTATTCCTCCTTAAATACATTGTTTTTATTATTGTAATGTTTGTTGTTACATCTCTTATGATGTTACTATATCATACGTTTATTGTAATGTCAATAGTTACATTTAAGTTTTTTTAAATTTTCTTAATCCATTTATCCAACCTTTTCTATCGCCTGTTTTGGACAAATTTCTGCACATCTGCCACAATGCAGACAGTGACTCTGGTCAATTACGACAGGCTTTTTGGAGATATCAATACATTTCTGCGGACACACAGAGTAACATAATTGACATCCGATACAGGCATCTCCTACATAATAACCCTGTCTGCTCTGTTTCGCCTCTCCTATGACAATGCCCCCTCTGGTCACATGTTTCGGATTACTGATGTCGAAAAACTCTCCCGTTGCCTTGTACAATCGAAATACTTCCAGTGCTTGTCTTGTATCATCCGGATAAATTCCCTGCATATAGGTGTTCTTCTCAAAGATTTCATCTAGTTTTTCACTTCCAATATTTTCAATCTGTCCGCGCAGGGATATGGAGCGTTTGTCTTTGATTGAGGACAGAGAAATGTATTTCTGCTCCATGAGCTGCGTATAAAAAGCCTTGCCCTTTGCAGTCAGAAAATAGACTCCCTGCTCGTCCCAAAGCATCATGTCAATCACTCTGGTGACAGGTCTTCCATTCTCATCAATGGTAGCAATGGTGGTGGAGTGAATCTCTTCCACCAATATCTTTAAAAAGTCTTTTGTATTCTGGTCCATATCCAATACGCTCCTTTTCTTCTTATCTGTGATACTCGAAAACTCATATCTTCGATGCTTACTATATCTAGCTATGCAGATGTGTCTTCTCGTTAAATGCTTGATAAAAACAACTATCTACTTTGTAGCTGCTTGTTTTTATCTTTGCACTTTATCTTACAAGAATTGCCTCATTGCCAAACTTGCCATTCTCGTTTGCCCATGTTGATTTCTCAGCAAGATTTTCAATGACATCCCAGTGCTCTCCGATTTTGCCATTCTCCACACGGAATAAGTCATAGAATGTTACGTCAGCTCCGCCAAAAGAACCCTGACTGCCGACAAGTACAAAGTTGCCCTCTGCCACAGCGATATGTGTCTCATCATACACCATTGCAATTCCCTGCTCTGCCATTGCTGCAAGTGCTGCACCGAGTCCGTCAAGACCATCTGCAATACCTGTGTTGTGCTGAATGTAATTATTTCCATCATAGTAAGATGTCAGTGCATCCATGTTTTTCCCCATGAGCACATCTTCTACAAATCCAAGAACTAATTTCTTGTTCTCCTCTGTCTTGTCAATATCTACTACTTCCTTTGTTCCATCAATCTGTGTATGTCCAGATGGATTTGGCGCTGCAACATTCTGTAAATTATCCCAATGCTCTGCAATCAGACCATCTTCAAATCGAAATACATCAAATGCTACCTGCTCGCCTGCTCCTGCAAAATTGTAAACTGTCTGGAGAAATACTTTATCTCCATCTTCAAATGCTCTGACATTATTTACAGTTGTCTGAACCGGTGCCTGTGCAAGTCCTGCAACAGCTCCTACAAATGCGTCCTTACCAGTTCCAAATGCTAAGTTGTGCTGAATGTAATCTTCCTTTAATAATGTTGCAGCCTTTGCTGTATCTCCTGTTGCGAATGTTCCGATAAGTGCTAATGCTTTTTCCTTGTTTGTCATAATTTGTTCCTCCTTAAATTGTTTGTATTATTTCTCTGTGTTTTTTTGTTGTAATGTTATTCGTTACATCTGATGATGTTACTATATCACGCATTTGATGTAATGTCAATAGTTACATTTAGATTTTTTTATTTTTTTACTGCTATAATCACATTGCGTCTCTATCGAATTCAAATTATAATAGTTAGAAAACAAAATATTCCATTTTTAAGGAGAAAGTTTATTATGCGACAAAAAGCGTTAACATCAGCATTTCCGCACACGATACCAATCTTTGCAGGATTCTGGTTTCTCGGACTTGCTTACGGAATTTATATGAATGTATCTGGCTTTTCTTTTGTCTATCCCATGATTATGAGTCTGATTATATTTGGAGGTTCACTGGAGTTTGTTGCCGTCTCTATGCTGCTTGCGCCATTTGCTCCTGTGCAAACACTCATCATGACACTGATTATTCAGGCAAGACATCTGTTCTATGGAATTGCGATGCTAGATAAGTTCAAGGGAATGGGGTGGAAGAAATATTATCTCATTTTCGGAATGTGTGACGAGTCCTTTTCGATTAATTACAGCGCAACAATTCCCGAAGATGTGGACAAAGGCTGGTTTATGTTTTGGGTCACACTCCTAAACCACTTCTACTGGTTTTCCGGAGCAACCATTGGCGGAATCGTTGGCTCAATCCTTAACTTTAATACAAAAGGGCTCGATTTTGTGATGACAGCAATGTTTGTCGTCATTTTATTAGAACAATTATTAAAGGAGACAAAGCATTACACCGCTATCATTGGAATTCTTTGCACTACTATCTGTCGTCTGATATTTGGTGCAGACAATTTTATGATTCCTACTATGATTGCAATTGTAGGCTGCCTCACCTTATTTCGAACACCAATTGAGAAAGCAGGTATTTCATCATGACACTGACAGAACAAATGATTACAATCGACCTATGCGTAATTGGCACAATGGCCACGCGTTTTTTACCTTTTATCATTTTCAACTCAAAAAAGCCTACACCCAAATATATCGAATATTTAGGTAAGGCTCTTCCGGCAGCAATCTTTGGAATGTTGGTAATCTATTGTCTAAAAAATGTATCTGTGTTCTCCGGCAGCCACGGACTTCCGGAACTCATTGCTATCATTCTGACCATTCTGCTCCATCTTTGGAAAAGACAGACACTGTTTTCCATTGCAGGCGGTACCGTTTGCTATATGTTGTTGGTGCAGATGGTATTTGTATAAAAAATCAGCCGTACAAAATATGTACGACTGATTTCGTAAACACATCATATTAAATATTTAATCTTTCTACCTGACAGGGAGCCAATCAAGTTTAAAGTGATTGGCTCTCTTTTGCAATACTTGCCTGTGTATCTCGCACAACATCTTCTAATGTAATGCTCTTCATCTTATCTTCCATTGCTGCCTGAATGGAGAATAGCTTATCATCTAAGCCTGCATGAATATTTCTTCCAACCGGACATGCAGTATTTGGGTTTTCATGAAAATGAAACAATCTTCCATTCTCTAAAGGCTCTACTGCATTGAAAATATCCAGCAGGGTAATCTGATTCATTGGTTTCGCAATCGCCATTCCGCCAGTTCCACGTTTTACTTCAATCAACCCCGCCCCCTTTAAGGACTGCATGGTTCTTCTGATGATTACCGCGTTGACATTGATACTCGTTGCAAGAAATTCACTCGTTACTTTGTAGTTATTCTGAAATGTATCAATTGCGGTTAAGATATGTATTGCTATTGTAAATCTGCTTGAAATCTGCATAGTATATCCTCCTGCTCCATTTTTTCAATCCGACTGATTATCTCACGATTCGCACTTCGTGCTTACCGATTTCTCCGAAATCTATTGTGACAGCCATTCGCCGCTCCCTATGAACAAGCTGCGCTTGCTCCAGCTCGCTAACGCTCATTATATCATGCGTAAATTGTAATTTCAACAGTTACATTTCATATCACTCAACAATGTTTTGAGTTCTCATCAAATAGTTTCCTACTAAAAAAATACATTCACAATTCCAATCAGCGCACCAAGAACTGCGCCAAGATTCACAACTGCCTTTAATTCATTTTCCATGACATACATAACAAGTGCTTCTAATTCCTCTACTTTCATCGTCTCAATTTTTTCAGACACGATTCCCTTTATATCAACTGTATTAAGAAGTTCCATTCCTTTATCGGTCATAAACTCATCCACAATCTGACTTACTTTTTCTGTAATCACTGTGCTCTCAATATCGGTATAAGTAAATAAATCTTTCACTGATACTTTTTGGATTTCTCCTATTTTTCTGTGAATATAATTTTCCACAACCTGTTTTCCATTATTCTCGGCATATTCCTTAATATTGTCGCTGATTTTCCCATAAATTCCATCTAACATAGACGGATTTAAAAGCATTGCAATCATCGGATTTTGCAAATATCCACTCAACGCCTGATTTCCAATTTCTCTAATTACAGGTACAAAATCTGTATTCTTGATTTCTTCAACAACTCCATCTGATATTTTGTCAGTCAATTTATTCATAGAGTCTGACGGCTCACTTAGGTTTACTTCTATATGCAGGATTTTATCGACAATAGAACGAACAAGTTTATCTTTCATACCACTCTTATTCATCTGTTTTAGCAAATCATCTTTTGTAATCAACTGGTCGCTGACTGCATTTCCAACTGCATTTGCAATTCTCTTTTGATTTTTGGGAATGACACCCGGTGTAAAAGGTAGTTTCCACTTGCCGAGATAAATTTCCTTTCTTGGACGGAATAACATTTTTATCGCAATATAATTGGTAAAATATCCAATTACTCCACCGACAAGAACCGGAACAATTACGTGTAACATAGTTTCATCCTTTCTTAAAAAAGAGTCTGACTCCGTCAGTGAAACCAAACGAAGTCAGACTTCTTATTTTTATTTTATCACTTTTATCGATTTACCAGTCCTACCAACTCATTGACATCTTCACAGTTATGTCTCTTCATGTAATCTTCAATTCCCTTTACAATCTCTACAGTTGCAGTTGGGTTGAAGAAGTTTGCTGTTCCGACTGAAACGGCTGTTGCTCCTGCTAACATAAACTCAATGGCATCTTCTGCTGTTGCAATTCCACCCATTCCGATAATTGGAATCTTTACGGTGTTTGCAACTTCGTTTACCATGCGGACTGCCACTGGTTTCACGGCTGGACCGGACATTCCGCCAGTCTTATTTGCAAGCGCAAATGTCTGTCTCTCAATATCAATCTTCATTCCTGTGAGCGTGTTAATTAAGGATACTGCGTCTGCTCCGGCATCTTCAACTGCCTTTGCCATTTCCTTGATGTCTGTGACATTTGGACTCAGTTTCATAATGATTGGATGCTTGGTTACTTCCTTGATTGCCTTTGTAATCTCGTATGCAGATTCTGGTTTCTGACCGAAAGCAATTCCACCCTCTTTGACATTTGGACATGAGATGTTGATTTCTAATAAATCTACTTTCTGGTCTGCTAATTTCTTCACTGCGTCCAAATATTCTTCTGTCGAATGTCCACACACATTTACAATAATCTTTGTATCAAACTGATGAAGGAATGGCAAATCTCTCTTTGTAAATACGTCCATTCCAGGATTTTGCAAACCAATCGCATTTAACATTCCGCCATAAGTCTCTACAACTCTTGGAGTCGGATTTCCCGGCCATGGTACGCTTGCGACACCTTTTGTCACAACTGCTCCAAGTTCATTTAAATCTACAAACTGACTGTATTCCATTCCTGAGCCAAAGGTTCCTGAGGCTGTCATAACCGGATTTTTTAATTCTACACCTGCAATCGTTACTTTTGTATTCATATCTCTGACGCCTCCTATCCTATATCTCTACATCTTCTGCGTTGAACACTGGTCCATCGGTACAGATTCTTGTATTATTTACATATGTGTGATGGTCTACTTCTTTTGTCTTGCACACACATCCAAGACAGGCACCGACACCACATGCCATTCTCTCTTCAAGAGAAATCTGTGCCTCGATATTCTTCTCTTTTGCATAGGTCTTCAATGCACGAAGCATTGGCATTGGTCCGCAGGCATAAATTACATCTGCTTTGATGTCATGCTCTGCAATTGCATTTAAAATATTTCCCTTTGTTCCAACAGAACCATCTTCTGTTGAGATAAATACTTCTCCATATTTTTTCAATTCTTCCACAAGGAATAACTGGCTGTCTCTGTAACCGACTACAATATTTAACTTGCAGTCATAGGTTTTCTTTAACTGCTTTGCAAGTTCTACAATTGGAGGAATTCCAATTCCACCTGCCGCAAGAATCGCTGTCTTGTTCTCTAATGTGTAGCCGTTTCCAAGAGAACCAATGACTTTCACTGTATCTCCCGCTGTCATCTTTGAAAACTGAGAAGTTCCCTTGCCAACTACTCGATACACAAGTCTGAGTGCTGTCTTCTCCTCGTTAATTTCACAGATACTGATTGGTCTTGGAAGTAATGCAGAGGCATCATTTGTGTAAACCGATACAAATTGTCCCGCTTTTGCATCGTTCGCTGCTGTCGTCTCAAGCCACATACTAAAAATGTTTGTGGCAAGTTCTTCCTGACTGATTACTTTTGCCATGTCTATTTTGATTTTGTTATCGCTCATGTTCTCTTCCTTTCTGGATATTATATTTCATTGTCATAATTAAGTTTATTATATCAAGAAATTTTATAAGAGTAAATATCATTTATTCGGCGAGAGGAATTTGCAGCTTTTACTGAGAACGTGGTGGGCTAATTCTTGCATATGAAGTGTAGAGGACTAATTGCCTGATTACATGTACAAATTGCCTGATTACATGTACAAATCACCACACAATTGACAATTACATTCTAGATATAGACCAAACGGCGGCACATTTTATGACTCATCTATTGTCAATAAAAAAGTGATAAGTTTTCCTTTCAGATAAACTTATCACTTTTTACATTCACTATACGATTGAATTCATAATATATTTTTGTGTTAATTCTGAATATTGGATTCCGAATAGTTAGTTACCATTTAATTTAAGAATACACATCAAATCGCCTTTCATTCAATGATTAGATGTTCTCTGTAATATCCTTAATCATAAATTCAACTGCTGCTCTTGATGCATCTGCATAATTCTCAGCACCAAACTTGCTGTATGCCTCCTGCTTGTATGCACAGATGATTCCTCTTGAAGAGTTTACGATTGCACCAAGACCGTCCTCGTTGAAATATGGTGCTAAATCACTTGCCTTACCACCCTGTGCGCCATAACCTGGCACAAGAATTAATGTCTTAGGCATAATCTTTCTGAGTACCTTACCCATCTCTGGATAAGTAGCTCCAACAACAGCACCAACATAGCTGTAGTTATCACCCATATGCTCCTCGCCCCATTTTGCAACCTGCTCACCGACAAGTTCATAGAGTGGTCTGCCGTCTACTAACTGATCTTGAAATTCTCCTGATGATGGGTTTGAAGTCTTAACAAGAACGAAAATACCCTTGTTTGTCTCTTTACATACATCAACAAAGGGTTTTACACCGTCTGTTCCCAGATATGGATTGACTGTCACAAAATCCTCATCAAATGGTACATAAGTCTTACTTCCAACTGTCACTGTTCCCACATGACCTACTGCATAAGCCTGTGATGTAGAACCTATATCTCCACGCTTAATATCTCCGATAACAACTAAATCTTTTGATTTTGCATAATCAACTGTTTTCTTAAAAGCCTTTAAACCTTCAATACCAAACTGCTCATACATGGCAATCTGAGGTTTTACTGCTGGAATAATATCATAAGTTGTATCAATGATACCCTTATTAAACTGCCAGATAGCCTCTCCTGCACCTTCCAAAGTCTCTCCAAATTCTGCATATGCTTTCTTTGTGATATGCTCTGGAATGTAGCTCAACATTGGATCAAGTCCAACAACAACCGGCGAATTCATTTTCTCAATTTTTGACATTAATTTGTTAATCATAATTTTATTCTCCTATTTAATATTTTCTTTTATATTTTCTTTTATATTTTGTTTTATATTTTCTTTTATTTACCTATCAAAGAACAATATCTCTGCTATATGCATCCTATTTATTCTGATTACTACCATAAGACAATCTATGGAAAGACGCCACAACTTTATAGCATACAAATTTTAGATTGGATTTCTCATATACTTGATTCACTCTAAAATTTGAGTTTTGTTATTTGGGGATGAACGCTTCCACTCACTCTTTCTTTTCCATTCACTCCACATCCCAAGCTTTTTTCATCTTGGAGTGAACTCCACCACCAGCCACACAATTTCCATTCACTCCGCATCTCAAACTTTTGCTATCTTAGAGTGAACTCCACCACCGGCCACAAATTTCCATTCACTCCACATCTCAAACTTTTTCCATCTTGGGGTGAACTCCACCACCGACCACACAATTTTCATTCACTCCATATCTCAAACTTTTTCTATCTTGGAGTGAACTCGACCACCGGTCACACAGTTTCCATTCACTCTACATCCCA
>ONXS01000081.1 GCA_900321855.1 uncultured Eubacteriales bacterium
CACCACTTTGAAAATGGGGTGTTGATGTACGACTGTCCCGCAATTCTTGATATTAAGAAGGATTTTGATGAGATATGGAAAGAATGTAGGCTGGTAAATCCAAAGTATCAGGATGACAGAAAAACCTTTACGGAAAAAGTAGTGTACAGCATTTTAAGACTATTTGCACCGCTGTTCTAAATGTATTATAATAGGGCAGATAAGAGAAATTATAGAGTAGTGAGACAGCTTCTTTGTAACTTGGATAAAAATAAAATCAGGAGAGAAAGCAATATGGAAGAATTTAACAGAAAAGAACAGGAATATTTTGATTTGATTGAAAAAATGGGAAAAGAGAGAGGATATGGTGGTGATTTGCTCAGTTTAAGTCATCAGGCTTACAGTGATTATTCGAATAAGCTGATAACTGCAAAGGCATACGATAAAATTTATGCAATGATTATGGAAATTGAGAAGAATAGTTAAGAACAAAGACTTCAGATAAGGTCTTTTTTAGTGTCATAGAAAGTGTAGGTGTTAGAGAGTAAGGAACTCTGACATCTGCACTTATTTTTATGGCACAAACAAAATGATGTTTGCACAGTTTTTTCTGTTAAGCGTAAGAGTATGGAGTGCGAAGTGCAAAAGATTCATGTATGTAATCAAATAGGAGTCGGCTTACTTACTTGTTTTGCTATAGGTGAGAACCTATAGCAGGCTATAGATTAAGTGTAATTCCCAAACCTAGCGTTGTATGGTATATTATCCAGCGTACTAATCCTATAGAGATAGTAGGAAAGAAAAATAAAACAAGGAGAAGAATACATGAATCAGAAAAAAAACAAAATAAAAAATATCATAAAAAAACTATTTCCGATTATTTCTCTGCTGGCAGCATACCTTGTTACATTGATGCCAGACTCAGAATATCATGTAAAAGCAAATCGTTTTAAAGTAAAAATTAAACCTTATTATACCTATTTTATTTTAATCTTACTGGCAATTTATCTTTTCGTATTTACACTTTCATTTTTTATTAAGAAAGTCAATGAAGTTTTAATTTATAAAGCAGCGTTTTATGCAGGAGCAGTGCTGGTTATTAATATCATCAATCTGGTGATTTCAAAATATGCTCTGCTCCCAGTGATGGCATTTCCAACACTTGACCGAGTATTTTCCGTATTTATTCTGGACAAGAAACTTTTAATCGAGTGCATTACGGAATCGTTAAAACTGTTGGTAATTGGATTTGTCATTGGCGGAGGACTTGGATTTATTACAGGTCTGCTGATTGGATTTAATAAGAAAGCAAGTTATTGGCTCAATCCTTTTATCAAGGTAATCGGACCGATACCTGCTACATCATGGTCACCATTGTTATTGAGCTTATTTACAAAATCATATTATGCCTCTGTATTTATGGTAGCTCTTGCGGTATGGTTTCCTGTTACACTGATGACAAGCAGTGGTATTGCAAATGTAAAAAATTCTTATTTTGAAGTTGCATCTACACTGGGAGCAAGCAAATTTTATAAGATTTTTAAAGTTGGAGTTCCAGCGGCAATGCCAAGTATCTTTCTTGGACTTTTTTATGCAACCTGTGGTTCATTTGTTGCCCTGATTTCAGCAGAATTATTTGGAAACAGTGCGGGAATCGGATGGTATATCTCTTATACAAAGGACACTGGTTTATATGCAAATGTTTATGCGGGGTTAATCATTCTTGCGTTGATTTGTTATCTGGTAATTACACTGGTATTCCGATTGAAAGATAGAATTTTAGTATGGCAGAAAGGAGTAATCAAATGGTAGGTGCAATCAAAGTAGAAAATGTGACAAAGAAATTTACAAATCCAGATGGAAGTGAATTAATTGCTCTTTCTGGTGTGAATTTAGATATTGAAGCGGGAAGTTTCATCTCACTGATTGGTCCTTCCGGATGTGGAAAGACGACATTACTTCGTGCAATCGCAGGACTAAATCCGGCAGATTCTGGTGCAATTTATCTGGACGGCGAGAAGGTCACAGGACCTGGACCGGAGAGAGGATTTGCATTTCAGCAGGCAAATCTCTTCCCGTGGCTAAACATTAAGAAAAATATTGCGTTTGGATTAAAGGCAACCGGCAGATATAAAGAAGAAAAAGACAGAGTGGACGAGTTTATTGAGATGGTTGGATTGAAAGGATTTGAAAAATCTTATCCACATCAGTTATCCGGAGGAATGAATCAGAGAGCATCTCTGGCGAGAGCTCTTGTCGCACATCCTAAAATATTACTTTTAGATGAGCCACTTGGCGCATTGGATGCCTTTACAAGAATGAATATGCAGGATGAGATTCTCAGAATCTGGAAAGAGCACAAGATGACAATGATTATGGTCACACATGATGTAGATGAGGCCATTTATATGTCAGATAAAATTGTGGTAATGTCGGCACGACCTGCAAAAGTAGAGAAGATTATTGATGTCAATCTCCCAAGAAACAGAGTCCGCAGTCAGGATTCCTTCCTGCAATATCGTTCACAGATTTTAGAAATTTTAAATTTCTCTGGCAAGGTTCAGGAGCCGGAATATTATCTGTAAAAAAGATAGCGGCATAGAAAAAGGTACGAAAATGTATATCGGAATATACAAAGACATACAGAAACATACAAAAACATACAAAGATATACAAAAAAGATATAAAAAACATACAGAAACATACAAAGATATATAAAAATATATAGAAATATACAAATACACCCATAAAACGTATAAAAATCACCAATATATACGAGAGAGGAGCAAACATGTCGAATATTCATCAGTCAATTACAGAACTTGTGGGACATACACCACTGGTGGAATTTAAAAATTATGAAGAACAGTTGGGATTACAAGCACATTTGCTTGGAAAATTGGAATATTTTAATCCTTCAGGAAGTGTCAAGGACAGAGCCGCGCTGAACATGATTTTGAAGGCGGAGGAAGAAGGAAAACTGAAAAAAGGAGATACCATTCTTGATTTCACAAGTGGAAATACAGGAATTGCAACAGCTGCCTTTGCAAATGCGAGAGGTTATAAGTATGCAGTTGTCATTCAGCCGGGTGTTTCTGTGGAGAGAACACAGATTTTAAAGGCTTATGGTGTGGAACTTCTTCAGGCAGGAGATGTGCCGGGATTTATGGAAATGCTGCAAAATGGAGGCCTGTCGATGTCAAGACTTGCCGTTGTAATGAATCAGTTTGCCGAGGAGAATGGCTACTATTACATTGATCAGGGAACAAATTTTGCAAATCCAGATGCACATTATGAGACAACTGGTCCGGAAATCTGGGAAGATACAGATGGAAAAGTGGATTATGTCATTGCACTTGTGGGAACAGGTGGAACACTGGCAGGATTGTCCAGATATTTTAAGGAGAAGAATAAGGACATTCAGATAATCGGAGTACAGCCTGCACCACAGTCGAGAAAATCTCTAGACCACCCAGAGGCAAATACCATTGACGGTGTTCTGGCATTTGATGGGGTATCGGAAAACGCAGTTCCGGTATTCTTTGATAAAGAGAATCTTCCTTATGATGAATGTATCGATGTGATTGCGGAGGAGGCATATGAGACTGGAAGAACACTGGTAAAATCAGATGGAGTGTTCTTGGGACAGTCAGCCGCAGCAGCAGTTAAGGCAGCAACCGACATCGCCAAAAGACCAGAGGCAAATGGAAAAAACATTGCGATTATTCTGGCAGATAACGCCTTTAAGTATTTATCAACAAATATTTATAAATAAAAGGAAACTAGAAGAAACAATATAACATAAAGAAAAGAGGAATGACATTATGAGAAAAACAAAAAAAAAAATTTCAGTTTTGGCAGCAGTTACATTGGTAGCAAGCGTGTTCACAGGTTGTAAAAATGTAAATGATAAGAGTGCAGATACAAAAAATGATGCGGGCAAAAAAGTTGTCAGAATTCAGGTAAGTAAAGATACCGTATGTGGTGTTGCGATGCAGGTGGCAGCAGAAAATGGATATTTTAAAGAAGAATTAGATGCGATAGGACAGGACCTTGAAATTACTGTAGAGTCATCATCGAAAACCGTAGACTTAATTAATGCAGGTAAAATTGACGCAGCGTTTGGTCTTGCATGTAACTTCATTACACCAATTTCAAATGGTCTTGAAGTGTCATTTGTAACAGGAGTTCACAAAGGATGTACAAAATTTTATTCAAAAGCAGATTCTGGAATTGAAAAATTAGAAGATTTAAAGGGAAAGAAGATTGGTGTTCCAAGCCTTTCTGATTCAAGTACATTAGAATTAAAGAGAGTGCTCGCAGATTTAGGATTTACAGTAAATGGAGCAGGAGCAGATGTGGAATTTGTAGCATATGCAATGCCTGATCTTCCGCTTGCGTTAGACAATGAAGGTGTCGATGCGATTGGTGTACATGAGCCAATGGCAACAAATGTTGAGACAAACTATGAGGTAAACACATTATTAGATACCGGTTCTTATGAGAAGTTAAAGGATGAATATTGCTGTATGGCACTTGTTACTCAGGCAATGATTGAGAATAATCCAGAAGGTGCAGCAGCATTTGCAAGAGCAGTACAGAAAGGTGCAGCATTTGCACAGGCAAATCCGGAAGAAGCTGCAAAAATTCAGTTAGATGGCGGATATGTGACAGGAGATGTGACAACAAACGCAAATATTATCAAAGGACTTGACTTCAATCCTGGTGTAAAAGCAGCGAGACAGACATTCTCAAGTGCATTTTCAGATTTACAAAAGACAGGAGATTTGAATGGGGAACTTGATGAGGCTGAGTTTACAAAAGTTGCATTTCCAGAGTTAGCAGTTGTTCCTGAGACAACAACTTATGATGTGACAACAGGTGAATTTACAGCAGAATAAGACAGTGAATGATTAGAAAGAGAAGGTGTGAATATGAACTATTTAGATTACGCAAAATCGGCGATGGAATTCATAGACACCAGAAAAAAACAGGGGCCAGTTGGAATATACTGGTCCCTTGCAGATGCAGCAGAGGGCAGAACGATTTATTATGATGAAATCAGTATTTATGCAGGGGCATCTGGAATTATTTGTTTTTTACTGGGATTATATGATGAGACAAAAGAAGAAAGATATTTAAAAGAGGCAGAAGAGGCTGCAAAGTATATTATTTACCGCTGGGAAAATGACAGAGAGTTAAAGAGAAATTTTTCGAAATACGCATTTTCAAGCGGATGGTGTGGTGCAGGTTTTGCCTTGAATAACCTCTATCAGGTGACAAAAAATGAAACATACAAAGATACGATTGCATCCATTATTACTCAGGCAATTGCGGACTCGAAAAAATCAGAAGACGGTGTGGGAAATTTCTGGTGCACATATCCGGGAATCGTAGGAAATGCAGGAACGATTCTGTTTATCTTGAAGATGGCGGAGACATATGAGAATGAAGAGTGGAAAAAATTTGCAGTTGATGCGGGCAGAATTTATCTGAACAAAGGAAAAGAGACAGGCGATGGAGGTATGGTCTATCTTGGTGTAGACCCAACCTATTTTGGTGCAGGTGACGATTATATTGATCCGAATTTCCCAATGGGTACAGCGGGAATCGGATTTACACTGCTAAAGCTGTATGATGCGAGTGGCGATCAGGTGTTCTTAGATGCTGTAGAGGGAATTCCAAAATATTTGAAGAGAGTTGCTGTTAAAATTAAGGCAGGAAAACTTCTTCCTCACGCATTTCCGGACAGACCAAATATGTTTTATCTCAGTTATTGTCATGGGCCGGCAGGAACAACCAGATTTTATTATGAACTATACAAACACACCGGAAAGAAAGAATATCTCGATGCGATTGAGACTCTTGTTCAGGGATTAGAGGATATGGGAGCTCCCAAAATTCACAGTGAGGGTTACTGGAATGTATATAATGTCTGCTGCGGAACGGCGGGGATTTTAAATATGTATCTTGGAATCTGGGCAGCAACCGGAGAAGAAAAATATCTCATTCAGGCGAAAAAATGTGGAGAAGAGCTAACAGAACATGCAATCAATGAGGGAGAGGGGACAAAGTGGAGATTTGCACTGGACAGAGTTGCACCAGACGTACTGACAACACCTCTTGGACTCTTAGATGGAGCGGCAGGAATTGCAGCGACCTTATTACAACTCCATACTGCGGAACATGGAAAATTCCATGCCGGAAGAATGTTAGATGACCCATTTCCTGACCACAGTTTATCATTATAATTATTTTGTGGGGGAAATATTCACTTTGTCGGTTTAAAGTGCGAAAAATGTTGTTGATAAAAGTTCTAAAAAGTGATACAATAAATGAAATCTAGTAGGAAAGGAACTTAATAATATGGAAATGCAGATGGATTTTTTGAGAAAACTGCCAACTCCTAAGGAGATCAAGGAACAGTTTCCTCTTAGTGACGAGATTAAAGCTATTAAAGAGAAGAGAGATCAGGAGATCGCAGACATCTTTACAGGCAAAAGTAATAAATTTTTAATGATTATCGGACCATGTTCGGCTGATAATGAAGAAGCGGTACTCGACTATATGCACAGACTCGCAGAGGTACAGAAGGAAGTTGAGGACAAGATTTTCATTATTCCTAGAGTATACACAAACAAGCCTCGTACAAAGGGTACAGGATATAAGGGAATGTTGCATCAGCCAGACCCAGAGGGACATGAGGATATGCTCGCTGGTATCTTAGCTATCAGACAGTTACATACAAAGGTGGTATCTGAGACAGGATTTACATGTGCTGACGAGATGTTATATCCGGCAAATCACAGATATTTATCAGACCTTCTCTCATACGTTGCAGTAGGCGCACGTTCTGTTGAAGATCAGGAGCACAGAATCGTAGCTTCCGGTGTTGGTATACCGGCAGGTATGAAGAACTCTCCAAGTGGAGATTTATCTGTTATGATGAATGCAATCACAGCAGCTCAGCATGAGCAGGACTTCATCTACAGAGGATGGGAAGTAAGAACTCAGGGTAACCCACTTGCACACTCAATTATGAGAGGATATGTGGACAACCTCGGACACAGCAAACCAAATTACCACTATGAGGATTTGAGAGCAGTTTATGAGGCATATCAGAAAGCACCAGAACTCAAAAACCCTGCAATCATTGTTGATACAAACCATGCAAACTCTAACAAGCAGTATTTAGAGCAGGTTCGTATTGCAAAAGATGTACTTCACAGCTGTAGAGTATCAGGAGATATTAAGGGTATCGTAAAGGGCCTTATGACAGAGAGCTATATCGAGGATGGAGCACAGAAGATTGGCGAGGGAATTTATGGAAAGTCAATCACAGACCCATGTCTTGGCTGGGTAAAGACAAGAGATTTATTACACGAAATTGCTGAATTACTGTAATAGATTCGATAGAATATAAGAAAACTCTCACAATTCATTCAATATATTATTGAACGCAGATAAGCAATCCCACACCTTTAAGGCGTAGAGATGTAGGCGGGGTGCGGGGGATGCTTAGTCCGCTTTACATGGTTACACAGTCTGAACAGATGTATTTGCATTTGTTCAGGCTTTTTTTTATTTTTAACTACACATAAGATAAAAAATATGATATACTTAGAAAGCTTTTTTACTATTTCACGCTAAAACGTGATAAAATACATAGCACGATTTATATAGTGCGGAATAGTTATATGTAAAAAACATGATTTACAATTGAGAGGATTAGTTATGTGGAAAGAGATTAATGAGTTTTTAGTAACAGTAGACAACTTGGTTTGGGGACTACCGTTGATGATTCTTATTATGGCAGGTGGAATTCTTCTGACGCTCAGATTATTTTGTCTGCAGATTCGAAAACTGCCGCTTGCACTCAAGTGGATGGTAAAGAATGAAGAAGGCGGAGAGGGAGAGGTTACTTCCTTTGGAGCACTTTGTACTGCGCTGTCAGCAACCATTGGTACCGGTAATATTGTAGGTGTTGCAACAGCGATTGGAACAGGCGGACCGGGTGCTTTGTTCTGGATGGAAATTGCTGCATTGTTTGGTATGGCTACTAAGTTTGCAGAAGGATTAC
>ONXS01000075.1 GCA_900321855.1 uncultured Eubacteriales bacterium
AAGAGAATTATTGTAGAACAGGATTTGATATTTTCCTGCAAGTTGGATTCATGGCGGAAAAGAATTATAATAGAGCGAAAATTGATTTGATTTTATAAATACATTGTATTATAATAAACTCGACATAGGAGGGACAGTTTTATACTCCTTAATATTATCGTAACGAATTTATTTTTTTATTTAAGAAAGGAATGTATAATCATGTACGACAGATACCAGAGCCCATTATCAGAGAGATACGCAAGCAAAGAGATGCAGTACATTTTCTCACCAGACAAGAAGTTTAAGACTTGGAGAAAATTATGGATTGCTTTAGCAGAGACTGAGAAAGAGTTAGGATTAAACATCACAGATGAGCAGATTGAAGAATTAAAAGCTCATGCAGAAGATATTAATTATGACGTTGCAAAAGAGAGAGAAAAATTAGTAAGACATGATGTTATGTCTCATGTTTATGCATACGGTGTACAGTGTCCAAAGGCGAAAGGAATTATCCATTTAGGAGCAACTTCTTGTTATGTTGGAGATAACACAGATGTTATCATTATGACAGAAGCTCTTAAATTAGTTCGTAAGAAACTTGTAAATGTTATTGCAGAACTTGCAAAATTTGCAGATACATACAAAGCACAGCCAACACTTGCATTTACACATTTCCAGCCGGCACAGCCAACAACCGTTGGTAAGAGAGCTACTTTATGGATGAATGAGTTTGTCTGTGACTTAGAGGACCTTGACTATGTTATCAGCACAATGAAACTCTTAGGATGCAAGGGTACAACAGGTACACAGGCTAGTTTCCTTGAGTTGTTTGAAGGCGATCAGGACAAGATTAGACAGATTGACCCTATGATTGCTAAGAAGATGGGATTTGACAAATGTCAGCCAGTTTCAGGTCAGACATACACAAGAAAAGTTGATACAAGAGTATTAAACGTATTGGCAGGTATTGCTGCAAGTGCACATAAATTCTCAAACGATATTCGTTTGTTACAGCATTTAAAAGAAGTAGAAGAACCATTTGAGAAGAACCAGATTGGCTCATCTGCTATGGCTTATAAGAGAAATCCAATGAGAAGTGAGAGAATCGCATCGTTGGCGGATTATGTTATCTGTGATGCTTTAAATCCAGCAATCATCTCTTCTACACAGTGGTTTGAGAGAACACTCGATGACTCTGCAAACAAGAGACTCAGTGTGCCAGAGGGATTTTTAGCAGTTGATGGTATTCTTGACCTCTGCTTAAATGTCGTAGATGGTTTAGTTGTTTATACAAAAGTTATCGAGAAGAGACTTTTATCTGAGTTACCATTCATGGCTACAGAGAATATCATGATGGATGCTGTAAAAGCAGGTGGAGACAGACAGGAACTTCATGAGAGAATCAGAGAACTCTCTATGGAAGCCGGATACAATGTAAAACATGAAGGTCTTGACAACAACTTACTTGAGTTAATCGCAAATGATGAGAAGTTTGGTTTATCATTAGAGGAACTCAAGAAATCAATGGACCCAGCAAAATACGTTGGACGTTCAAAAGAGCAGGTTGAGGAGTATTTAGAGGAAGTTATCAATCCTATTCTTGAGGCAAACAAAGCAGACCTCGGAATGACAGCCGAGATTAATGTATAAGATATAAGAAATTCATGACTGGAACCAGGTAGATATACTGCCTGGTTTCAAGTGTTGTTAAATTGAATATAACTATTCGGAATTAAGTTTGAAAACGTTTTGCATTTCTTCAATATTTCACTATTTGGTTTTTAAAATAGAACTTTGTTTCATTTGTGCGAGTTTTTGTGACACAGTTAGGTATCGGACTGCGAGGCAGTTTTTAAATCAAATATTTTGAACGCGGATAAGCAATCCGCCACCTCTAAGGCGTAAAGGCGCAGGTGGGGATATTGGGGATGCTTATGTCAGGAAGGCTCAAAAAACTTCTGACAAGCTACGAAGCAGCTTGCGTTCCTGAGCAAGTAGCAAAGTGGATTATGAAATTCCAATTTATGTGAAATTGCTTGGCTCTGAATAGTTACAAATTAAATAAAACATTTGGAGGAAAGACATGGGCGGATTTTTTGGAGTTGCATCGAAAAACGATTGCGTATTTGATTTATACTTTGGAACAGATTATCATTCACATTTGGGAACAAGACGTGCAGGTTTGGCAGTATACGGAGAGGATGGATTTGACCGTTCTATCCACAACATTGAAAATGCACCATTTCGAACAAAATTTGACAAGGATGTCAATAAGATGCATGGAAACTTTGGTATTGGATGTATTTCGGATTACGAGCCACAGCCACTTATCGTGCGCTCGCACCACGGTACATATGCCATCACAACAGTTGGTAAAATTAACAACGTGGACAAGATTATCGAAGATATTTTCAGCAATGGCACTTCTCATTTCTTAGAGATGAGTGGTGGAGATATCAATGCGACAGAGTTGGTTGCGGCGATTATCAACCAGAAAGACAATATTATTGATGGTATCAAGTATGCACAGGAGATTATTGACGGCTCTATGACAATGCTTGTCATGACATCAAAGGGAATCTTTGCAGCGAGAGACAGACTGGGAAGAACTCCTGTTGTTCTCGGAAAAAAGGATGATGGATACTGTGCTACTTTTGAGTCGTTTGCGTACTTAAATCTTGGTTATGAAGATTACAGAGAGTTAGGACCTGGCGAGATTGTTATCATGACACCAGAAGAAGTTCGCACAGTTGGCGTAGCTGGAAAAGACATGAAAATCTGTACATTCCTCTGGATTTACTATGGTTATCCTTCATCTGCTTATGAAGGTGTCAATGTAGAGCAGATGAGATATAACTGTGGTTCCATGCTTGCAAAACGTGACAATGTAGATGCTGATATTGTCGCAGGTGTTCCTGATTCAGGAACAGCCCATGCGGTTGGTTATGCAAACGAATCGGGAATTCCATTCTCAAGACCATTTATCAAATATACACCAACATGGCCTCGTTCTTTTATGCCAACCATCCAGAGCAAGAGAAACCTCATCGCTAAGATGAAATTAATTCCTGTACATGATTTAATTAAAGGAAGAAAGTTATTATTAATCGATGATTCGATTGTTCGTGGAACACAGCTTCGTGAGACAACAGAGTTCTTATACAACAGTGGAGCAAAAGAGGTTCATATCAGACCAGCCTGCCCACCACTTGTATATGGTTGTAAATTCATCAATTTCTCAAGATCATCATCAGAGATGGACTTAATTACAAGACGTGTCATCAAACAGTTAGAGGGCGGAAAAGAAGACGTATCCGATGTACTGAATGAGTACACAAACCCAGATTCAGACAGATACAACAACATGATTGAAGAAATCAGAAAACAGTTGAACTTCACATCACTCCGCTATCACAGATTAGACGATATGATGGAGTCTGTAGGAATTGACAAGAGCAAGCTCTGTACATACTGCTGGGACGGAAGAGAATAAAATGTAAAATGGGGTCATAAAATGGGGTCATAAAATGGGGTCAGACCCCGTAGACAAGACTAACTGATATGTAAAATGGGGTCAGACCCCGTAGACAAGACTAACTGATACGTAAAATGGGGTCAGACCCCATAGATAAGACTAACCGCAACAAAGTGGAGTGAAATTTGCTTTGTTGCGGTTTTTTGTTTATTATTATTGATAATCGATTGTTAAGGAATGTACAATCTATTGTTCATTTTTATTATTATATTCCCTTTGTACCTGCTCAATATACGTATCATTAATTGCAAGATGTTTCTGCATGGTCTTAATGGCGTTTTCTTTGTCTTTTGTTGCGATACATTCAATCATTGTGCGGTGTTCGGTTTTCATCGCTTCTGTTGTCTCGATATTATCCTCGGTATAAGATTGTACTTGACCGATGATAGTCTCATTTAATTTAGAAGATGCAGCTAAAATATTGTAAATCATCTGATTTCCGGCGATTCTGGCAATTTTCATATGAAAACTGTGGTCTAATTTTTCTCTGTCCTCTGGATTGGTGGCAGCGTTCATTTGTTCTAACAGCAATCGGAGTTCTGCCGCCTCGACAGGAGTGCATTTTTCGGCAGCTAGTTCAATTGATTTACATTCAAGTGCAGCTCTCAGTTGCTGAGTTTCGATTAAACTGCTGTTATTAATCTCGAATAAAATAGAAAGCGGCTTAATTAGACAACTCTCTAAGTCCTCTGAAATATAGTTGCCGCCACCATGTACGGAAGTAATAATGCCGAGAAGTTCTAGTGATTTTAGCACCTCTCTCACAACTGGTCTTGAGATACCTAACGTCTCAGAAAGTGCACGCTCCGTTGGAAGTGCATCTCCAGGCTTTAAATGTCCTTTTTTGATATTTGCAATAATCTGATTTAGAAACTCCTCAGAAGGATGTTCCTTATTTATTTTATGAAACATAGTTGTCGCTCCTTTGGGGGTCTGACCCTGAGAACAAACTGTGAACAGTGTTCATACTTTGTTCATGGGGTCTGACCCCAAAAATTCAATTTGGTATTACCAATTTTCTTGAAATTATACCACATTATTTCCTATATAGTAAACTTGAATTTAAAAGGTAATTTTATTTTGTGAAAAAACCCCAAATCACTCTTACAAATTTTATTTAATTTTATTTTCAAATAGTACTTGAAAAAATACAATATTAGTGGTAATATCTATTTATAAATTGGTAATACCAAAACGGAGTTGCCAAAAATAAGAATATAGCTGTTCAGGACAGTTTGGTTCGAATAGTTACAGAATATAATATAAGGAGGACATTTAGAATGTCAGATGCAAGAATTTTTTACAAAGAGGACTGTAATTTAAGCGCACTTGAGGGAAAGAAAATCGCTATTATCGGTTATGGTAGTCAGGGACATGCACATGCTCTTAACTTAAAAGAGTCTGGTATGGACGTAATCATCGGTTTATACGAGGGATCAAAATCTTGGGCAAAAGCTGAGAAACAGGGATTTCAGGTATTCACAACAGCAGAGGCTGCAAAACAGGCTGATGTTATCATGATTCTTATCAACGATGAGAAACAGGCTGATATGTACAAGAACGATATTGAGCCAAACCTTGAAGCTGGTAATATGTTAATGTTCGCTCATGGTTTCAATATCCATTTCGGATGTATCGTTCCTCCAGCAGATGTTGATGTTACAATGATCGCACCTAAGGCTCCAGGACATACAGTACGTTCAGAGTATCAGGCAGGAAAAGGAACTCCTTGTCTTGTAGCTGTATATCAGGACGCTACAGGTAAAGCTTGGGAGAAAGCATTAGCATACGGCGCTGGTATCGGTGGAGCAAGAGCTGGTATCCTTGAGACAACATTCAGAACAGAGACAGAGACAGACCTCTTCGGTGAGCAGGCAGTTCTTTGTGGTGGTGTTTGTGCTCTTATGCAGGCTGGTTTCGAGACACTTACAGAAGCTGGTTATGATCCAAGAAACGCTTACTTTGAGTGTATCCATGAGATGAAATTAATCGTAGATTTAATTTATCAGTCAGGTTTCGCAGGAATGAGATATTCAATTTCTAACACAGCTGAGTACGGCGATTACATCACAGGACCAAAGATTGTTACAGAAGATACAAAGAAAGCTATGAAGCAGGTTCTTACAGATATTCAGGATGGAACATTTGCAAAAGACTTCTTATTAGATATGTCAGATGCTGGACGTCAGGTTCACTTCAAAGCATTAAGAAAATTAGCTGCTGAGCATCCATCAGAGAAAGTTGGAGAAGAAATCAGAAAACTTTACAGCTGGAACAACGAAGAAGACAAATTCATCAACAACTAATTATAAATTGGGGTCAGACCCCGGAGAGAAGACTAACTCAAGCCAGAATTCCTTGAAAGAGGGATTCTGGCTTTTTTCTTATAATTACCATAATTGCAGAAACATTTATAGGATTTGAGATAAAACATACGAATATATGCTTTATTAACTGGAGTTTCGTATACAACTTATGTACAGAAAAAAGGTTGGATGTCAAATGGGGTCAGACCCCGGAGAGAAGACTAACTCAAGTTAGAAGTAACTATAGAATATATAACCTAAAAAGTGTTTATTCTGAATCGAGGTTCAGAATAAACACTTTTTTTGTAAAACATACTTTACAAAAAATAAATGTTGCGTATAATAATCAATATAGTTTATTGTTGGGGTAAAAAGGAGGTTATAAATGAGAGAAAAAAGAATATGGTATCCCGGTGCGATTTATCATATTATGCAGCGAGGGATACGTAGAAATGAAATTTTTGAAAATCAAACAGATTATGAGACGTTTTTGACAATTCTACAGAGATATTTAGTTGCTACAGGATGTACATTACATGCATATTGCCTTATGACAAATCATTATCATTTGCTAGTACAAACAGGTGATATTGAAATTTGGAAGATGATGAAGGGATTGGCACAGGAATACGCACAATATTATAATAATGCAAAATCATTAAGTGGACATGTTTATGATGATAGGTATAAGTCATGTATTATTCAGGATGATAGATATTTTTTACAGGTAAGTAGATATATTCATTTAAATCCTGTAAAGGCTGGAATGGTAACGAAACCTGAACAATATAAGTGGAGTAGTTATCAGACATTTATTGGGAGAAAAAAGGATAGTATTACGAATTATGAAAAAACACTTTTGTACTTTGGCAAAGAGGGAGTACAGGGATATATTCAGTTTGTGGAGAAACAGGGACAAAGGTACAATGAAGAGGAGGAGCAGATAAGCGCAAGTATAGGGGAGAGGAAATAAGAAATAAGGGTCAGACCCCGTAGTCTAGACTAACTAAAGTTAGGCATGACTGCGGGGTCTGACCCTCTCCACTATTTTAATATAATTGCCGAATAAGCAGGCAATGTTATCTGCACATATCCGTCTTTTACGGCGTGTCTTGCTGCTTTTTCTTCTGTGTTGCCACCATATTTAATCCAGTCGGAATTCAATACTTCAGAATAAGATTTTTTCTTGAGATTTTCTGCTGGCATGTAGTAGTCTCTCTTCTGGTCTGAGAAATTGATGATAGTTACGAGTTCCTGCTTTGTAGAAGAACGCTTGTAAGCATAGATGCAGTTTGCTTCCTGATGGCAGTCTATCCACTCAAAGCCGTCTTCTTCGAAATCTTTCTCCCACAAAGCGCTGCTCTGTAAGTAGAGATTGTTTAAATCTATCATAAACTTGTGGAATTCATCATGTTTTGGATATTCGAGGATCATCCAGTCCTGTTCGCGTTTTTCGTCCCACTCGCGGAGCTGACCGATTTCATTTCCCATGAAGTTTAATTTCTTGCCGGGATGAGTCATCATATAAGTATAGAATGTACGTCCCTGAGGGAATTTGTTATCATAGCCACCTGCCATTTTCTGTAAGATGGTAGCTTTTCCGTGTACCGTCTCATCATGAGAGAGTGGAAGTAAGAAGTTGGCATCGTAGTAGTACATCATTGAAAATGTGAGCTTATGGTAGTTCTCAGGTCTGTATGGAGCGTCTGTTCTCATATAGTTGAGAGTATCGTTCATCCAGCCCATATCCCATTTGTAATCAAATCCAAGTCCACCCTCAGAAACAGATTTTGTCACGCCAGGGAAGTTTGTAGAATCCTCTGCTGCGAGAATACAAGATGGAAACTCTTTTTTCAGTCTGGTATTTAATGTCTTGATGAAATCGACTGCATTTCCGTTGACGCCACGGCGCTCATCACCCTGCCAATAAATAATTCGGCTGATGGCGTCCATACGAAGTCCGTCAATGTGGTATTCTTTGAGCCAGTAGAGAGCTGCACTGTTTAAGAAACTTCTGACCTCACCACGGCTGTGCATGAAGTTACAGCTTCCCCATTCGCTGACACCGACAGCGTCATGTGGATATTCGTATAAGTGTGTTCCGTCATAATTTGCAAGACCATAGCCGTCTACTGCAAAATGCACAGGAACGAAATCAAGAATGACATAGATGTTATTTTTGTGGAACATATCAATCATTTCCTGCAAATCTTTTGCTGTTCCGTATCTGCTTGTTGGAGCAAAAAATCCAGTATTTTGATAGCCCCAGCTCTCGTCACTTGGGTGTTCACTGATTGGCATGAGCTCAATACAGTTGTAGCCATTTTCTTTCATATGGTCAATCAGGAGTGGTGCTAAATCTTTGTAATTATACCAGCCATGCTCTTCGTCTGGATTTGCCATAAAACTTCCGAGATGAACCTCATAAATATTTAATGGCTTGTCTTTGGCAGTTGTTCTCTTTTTCATCCATGCGGCATCTGTAAATTTGTATTCGTCAAGGTTGCGGATAATACTTGCATTATCTGGACGGAGTTCCATGCCAAATCCGTAAGGGTCACAGTGGTCAACGACAGCGCCATTTGCCCCCTCAATTCTGTATTTATACATCTGTGAAGGCTTTGCCCCTTCAATGTAAAGCTCGAAAAAGTTGCCGTCATAAGAGCGGTTCATATACTGGTCTGTCCAGTTGTTGAACTCACCAATGACAGAAATACTCTTTGCAGATGGTGCAAAGGTACGGAACCAAGTTCCTTTTTTATCTGGGTGGGCACCTAAAAATTCATATGCCTCAAATTCATTTCCTCTATAAAAATTTTGTAAATCCATAAATAAAACTCCTTTTGTTATGGCATTACTCTGTTTGAAAAAGAGCAGAGTAACAGTTGAAAATATTCTCCATGAACTGTGAGCAAAACAGTATTCACAGTTCATGGAAATATCTGAGTTACATGAGATATATTTTGTGCGATGATTGTCTACATTTTAATATACATAGCACTGTAGCCTGGCATCTGAAGTCCACCTTCAAAACTTACTGTATTTCCAGTGATTAAATCAGTACCTGTTGCTGCACCGGAATCAAAGTATGCAGTATAGTGGTCGCCAGAAGCGTTGATGCAGATAAATACACGCTCGCCGTCACAGTTTTGCTGTTTTTGTGTGCATTTGCAAGTTTGCTGATAAAATGAAATAAATCATTTTCAACTGGAGCATCAAAGCTGGCACGGAGTGCAGGATCACCTTCACTCTTGTGAGCCTTTGCTCCCCACTCACTTCCATAGTATACACAAGGGATACCCGGCATACCAAAAGACATTGCATAGATGAGTGGAAGATGATTTTCATTTGTCAGGTTACTTGCAATTCTTGATACATCATGATTATCCACGAAAGTAAGCAAGTGTTTGCCACGGTAGAGTGTCCAGTTCTCAGGACCGAACTGTCTGAGAAGTGAGTGGACAATCTCAAACATATTCATGCTGTTGAAACTAGAGAAAAGTCCCTTATAACACTCGTAATTTGTACAACTATGCAACATTTCATCATTTACCCAGCCATTGTAATCGCCGTGAAGTAATTCTCCACAGAGCCAAAAATCATTCTTCAGACCATTGCAGAAATTTCTGAGTCTCTTTAAAAATTCTTTAATGCAATTCTTGCAAACCAGTCCTTATATCTTGAGTTCTCTCGGTTTTGTAAAACATCCTGAAATGCAAAAAATCCGCGTCCAACATGATTGAATACGCCGTCTAATACAATTTTAATTCCTTCCTTATGTAAATTGTCACATACATTTTTGAAATCATCATTTGTTCCAAGACGAACATCTAATTTTCTGTAATCTCTTGTATTGTATCCATGAGTGTCCGACTCAAAGATTGGAGAGAAGTAGATTGCGTTGGCTCCCATATTTTTGATATGAGGAATCCAGTCGTTTACTTTTAATATTCTTGATGTTAATACCCCATCGTTTTCAAATGGTGCTCCACAAAATCCCAATGGATAAATCTGATAAAATACACTTTCCTCTGCCCACATTTTGTTATCCTCCTTAAAAAGTCTGTTGTCGTTTAGTCCACCCTGCAGCTTATCTGCAAGGTAATTTATGTTTTCAATTGTAAGTCCTTGTTTCTCTGTCTGCTCGATAACTCCCAGAAATCCATTTACAAAAAATGTGATAATTGCCTTCGCATTTTTCTGCTCCTCCGGATTCAGAGTTGTCTTCATATAGTCGTTTGTCAGTGCCTCAATAATCTCGTCCACAGCCTTGTGTAAAAATGGTGCGAGACTTGGGGAATTTGCCACATGAAAATTCATGCTTGTGTGATTTAAAACCAAATCCATAATTTTTTCCCAGATTTCAGGGAGATTATTGATAGAATTAATCACTCCATTTTTATTTACAATCTCTACAACAGGAGTGACAATTTGATGAAACATGTCCTCTCCACATTCATAGATGTCTTTATAATGTAAATAAAAGGTACTTTTATTAATTCCAGCCACTTTACAAAGTTCAACTATGGTGATGTTTTTTAATTCTTTTTCATTTAACAGGGAGCTAAGAGCCATAAACAATGACTGTTTCGTCTTATTTACTCTTGTATCTTCCAAAAACTCACCTCCATAGCTGTACTATAACATAGAAATAGACACTTGTCTAGTATACAAAATAGACAAATGTCTAAAAATAATAGGCGTTGAAATGTACAATATCAGAAAAATACAGCAAAAACAGAAAATTTTCTTTCATTATGAGTAGACATCTCTTTTAGAAGTGAGACATAGCAAGGTTGTGTGAGTAGGATACAATCTACCACGGAGAGAAATGCTTGCGAGGATGTGCACAGATTGGAATCAATTGTATATCAGTGAAATTTACCCAAATTTTGTGTCAAAATTTACAGGTCTTGCAGATGTCAGGACTGTCAAAATCTAGAAAGAAAACGATTATTTTCTTGATAAATACGTCTCAAAATGATATGATAGAAACAGTGAATGTCGAGAAAGGATATCAGCAATCAATGAAAAAAATAGCAGTAGTTACAGATAGTAATAGTGGAATCACACAGGAAGAGGCAAAGCAGTTAGGAGTATTTGTTCTTCCGATGCCTTTTATGATAGATGATGCAGAATACTTTGAGGGAATTAATCTGACAGTAGATGAGTTTTTTGAGAAGTTAAAGGGAGACTGTAAGATTTCTACATCACAGCCGGCAGTGGGGGCAGTGACAGATTTGTGGGACGAGGTATTAAAGGATTATGACCAGTTGATTCATATTCCAATGTCTAGTGGACTGAGCAATTCCTGCCAGACAGCACTGATGCTCTCAAATGAAGATGAATATCAGGGAAAAGTATTTGTAGTCAATAATCAGAGAGTTTCTGTCACACAGAAACAGTCTGTGAGAGATGCACTGTATTTGATTTCAGAGGGAAAAGATGGACGAGAGATTCGTGATATTTTAGAGAGAGACAAGATGCTTTCTTCTATTTATATTACAGTAGATACACTTTCTTATTTGAAAAAAGGTGGACGACTGACACCGGCAGTTGCAGCGATTGGAACATTACTTCGAATCAAGCCGGTACTTCAGATTCAGGGTGAGAAACTTGATACATATTCAACGGCAAGAACAATGAAACAGGCAAAGAGTATTATGATTAATGCCATTAAGACAGATATAGAAAATCGTTTTGCAGAATTTCCAAAGGACAAGTGTGTCTTTTCGATTGCACATACAGATAATTTTGATGCAGCAGTGGAATTCAGAAGAGAAATTGTGGAAGCATTGGGAGGTATCGTATCAGAAGAGGATATCGAGATTGATAACCTTTCACTCAGCGTATCCTGCCATATTGGACCAGGTGCTCTTGCTTGCACATGTACAATAAAAGAATAAGTATATTGATTAGGAGAATTTATTATTGAGTAGGGATGCGTTATTATATTTTCTTATATGGATTTTTTCTTTCTTACATTAGTCGGATAGAGAAGACAAGAATGATAAAGAGATAGAAATGATAAATTGGGAAAAGATACATTGCACGTTTAGCGAACAGATATAAATATGAAACACAAAACGCCAGCACGGATTCAAAGTGCTGGCGTTTCCTATTTTTGACAATAGATTGTTCGCAAAGCATACAATCTATCGGTATGTAACATATGATAGAAAAACAAATCTATAATAAAACGATTCCGTTTTCAAGAGCCTCATTGTGAATATCATCAGGCCAGATAGAAGCCTGAACTTCACCGATATGAGCTTTTCTTAAATAGAACATACAGATTCTTGACTGACCAATTCCACCACCAATGGTATATGGAAGGTTCTGAGTTAAAATTGCTTTCTGGAATGGAAGTTCTGCTCTGTCTGTGCAGTTTGCTTTTTCAAGCTGTTCTTTTAAAGAGTTCTCGTCAACTCTGACACCCATAGAAGATAATTCAAGAGCGATGTCAAGCACCGGATAGTATACGATAATATCTCCGTTTAATTTCCAGTCATCATAGTCTGGAGCTCTTCCGTCATGTTTTTCGCCAGATTTTAATTTATCACCAATCTGCATTACAAATACGGCACCTTTTAATTTTACAATCTTGTATTCTCTTTCCTTAGGAGTGCAGTCAGGGTACATATCTTCAAGTTCCTGTGATGTGATGAAATAAATATCTTCTGGAAGAAACTCATCAATGTAGTTATACTGCATAGCGATAAATTTTTCTGTCTCTTTCAATGCTCGATATACTTTGATAACAGTATGTTTTAATGTCTCAACATTTCTCTCTTCTTTTGAAATGATTTTCTCCCAGTCCCACTGGTCTACGAAAATTGAGTGAATATTGTCTGTATCCTCATCTCTGCGGATGGCGTTCATATCGGTATATAAGCCTTCACCTGAGTGAAAACCATATCTCTTCAATGCCTGACGTTTCCATTTTGCAAGAGAGTGAACAATCTCAACTTCTCTGTCATCCTGCTCTTTGATTCCAAATGCTACTGGTCGCTCAACGCCATTTAAATTATCATTAAGTCCGCTCTCTGGTGTTACAAATAATGGAGCAGAAACTCTTGTTAAGTTCAGTTCTTTAGCAAGGGAACGCTCAAAAAAATCTTTTACAAGTTTGATGCCAATTTCAGTTTCGCGAATGGATAAAGCTGAATGGTATCCTTCTGGTTTGATTAAATTGCTCATGTGTCTAATTCCTTTCGATTTTAATTCCTGACAATAGAATATGCAAAAATTCATTGCAAATGTTCTATTGTCGCTATTTACTCAAGTCACATATCAGATATTCTGCTCCCTCACCTGCATGAAATCCTAATATATGGTAAATAGAAACACTCTGTTCACAATTATATCATAGAGTAGTGAAAAATAAAGTAAAAATTATGGATAAATTTAAAAACATTGCCTTATGACAGGAATTTGGGTATAATTCATATCACAGAGTTACTATTCAAAGTCCACAGGGGCATAACCTCATGTATGGGAATTTAAGAAAAAGCTGCCGAAAATTATCTATGTATATTCATTTAATTATCCCTAAAAAGTTCGAAATGTGATATACATTAATAGAAAACTGTCTAATCAATTACAAAAATTCAAGTGCTTTTGGTTTAAATTTCCACAGGGGCATAACTTGAGATGTGTGATATTTGCACATGAGAGGATGAAGATATGTTTTTGTGAGTTGTAATAATAAAAGTATTCGTGAGGTATAAGAGATGTTTGAAATTGAACAGGAACCAGAAAAAGTAATTCTTGTCGGCGTCTCCTTAAATGATGGAGATGATACAGAGGAGTCTCTGGAAGAATTAAAAGAACTGGTAAAAACAGCAGGGGCAGTTTCACTGGCAAAGCTCATCCAGAACAGAGAGCATGTCAGTGCTGCGACTTATATAGGAAAAGGAAAAATTGAGGAGTTAAGAATACTCATCGATGAGCTTGGTGCGACAGGAATCGTGTGTGATGACGAACTCACACCGGCACAGCTCAAAAATCTGAGAGATATTCTTGATACAAAGGTTATGGACCGGACACTTGTCATTCTTGATATTTTTGCCCAGAGAGCGAGAACGAGAGAAGGTAAGATTCAGGTCGAAATGGCACAGTTAAAATACAGGCAGTCCCGCCTGTCCGGATTAGGAAAATCACTCTCGCGACTTGGTGGAGGTATTGGAACTAGGGGACCAGGAGAGAAAAAGTTAGAGATTGACCGCCGTTTAATAAGGGACAGAATTTCCAATCTTCGCCATGAAATCGATGCGCTTGAGACACACAGAGATTTGGGGAGAAATCTCCGCAAGAAAAACATGACAAAGGTAGCGGCAATCGTGGGCTACACAAATGCCGGAAAATCTACATTATTAAATGAACTCACAGGAGCAGAGGTTTTAGAGGAAAATGCACTCTTTGCGACACTTGACCCGACAACTAGAAGTTATAAATTATCAAGTGGTCAGGAAATTATGCTCACAGACACGGTAGGATTTATTCGAAAACTTCCGCATAATCTGATTGATGCGTTTAAGAGTACATTGGAAGAGGCGAAATATGCAGATATTTTAATCCATGTCGTAGACGCCTCCAATGAAAATATGGACACCCAGATGCACATCGTATATGAGACATTGGAAAAACTTGGAGTGACCGACAAACCTATAATCACAGTGTTTAACAAACAGGATTTGGTAAAACAGAAACTGGAAGAAGAGGGAAAATCAGAATATGACCTTCCTGTATTTAAAGACTTCAAGGCAGATTACACGGTAAATGCCACCGTCAAAAAACACGAAGGCTTTCAGCAGATTTTAGATGACATAGAGGAAATTCTCAGGAATGAGAAAATCTATATTGCAAAGACCATTGATTATAAAATGGCTGGACAAATTCAGCGAATTCGCAAATATGGAGAATTGTTAAAAGAAGAGTACAGAGAAGATGGAATTTACATTGAGTGCTATGTGCCGGTGGAGATTGCAAATGTGCTTGCAAATTAAAATGTGAACAATTATAACAAATATGCTATCACTGCCCAATCCGGCAACGGAGAGGGGGCTTTTGTGGAATATATATTCATTTTGTTTTTGCCTATTTAAAATGTAGTAAATCATATTATAAAAATCAAGTGTTTTTGGATAAATGGCAAAACGGAGGTTGAATATTGTTTGTTAAATATGTTAGACTATGCAGAGATAAAAATATACGAAAATGAGGTGAAAGAATGAGTTACGCAGATAAATTATTTGTAGATATGTGTCAGGATATTATAGACAACGGATTTAGTACAGAAGGGGAAAAAGTCAGACCAAAATGGGAAGACGGAAGTTTTGCCTATACAATCAAGAAATTTGGAGTGGTAAACCGCTACGATTTATCAAAAGAATTTCCGGCACTCACACTTCGAAAAACAGCATTTAAGAGCGCTGTAGATGAAATTTTGTGGATTTGGCAGAAAAAGTCCAATAATGTACACGAGTTAAAGAGTCATATCTGGGACAGTTGGGCAGATGAAGACGGCTCCATCGGAAAAGCCTACGGTTACCAGTTAGGTGTAAAACATCAGTACAGAGAGGGCGAGATGGATCAGGTAGACCGCGTATTATTTGACTTGAAAAACAACCCTTATAGCAGAAGAATTATGACAAATTTATATGTACATCAGGATTTGCACGAGATGAATCTCTATCCTTGCGCGTATTCTATGACATTTAACGTGACAGGAAATAAATTAAACGCAATCCTAAACCAGAGATCACAGGATATATTGACAGCAAACAACTGGAATGTTGTACAATATGCCGTACTACTCCACATGATAGCACAGGTCAGCGGCTTAGAGGCAGGAGAACTTGTTCATGTTATAGCGGACGCTCACATTTACGACAAACACATTCCGCTTGTAAAAGAATTAATTCAGAGAGAACAGCATCCGGCACCAAAATTCCACATCAACAAAGACATCAAAAACTTTTACGACTTTACAGTAGATGATGTATGGTTGGAAGACTATGTCA
>ONXS01000078.1 GCA_900321855.1 uncultured Eubacteriales bacterium
GTTGCATTTACTCCTTGGTCGTTGCATTTAGAACTTGGAAAAACGAAAAAGTTGCGTTTAGAACTTGTCGTGTTGCACTTACCTCCTTGATTAACCTCATAGTTTCTTACAAACGCTCCCGTATTATCAATATCTATATTACCAAACATATTTTTACATTCAATGATATAAACTCTTTTTCGCGTTATCACGATGTAGTCTATCTGAGCTGATAATCCATTTACCTCTAGGTAAATATCATGAAGAACATACATATCCATTCCACTGTTCTTTAACTCAAATGCAATATTATTCTCACCCATAATGCCATACTTAGCAATCCGAATTTGATTGTCAATCTTCTCTTGAAACTCAGATGGTGCTTTCTGCCTCAATTCTTCCATTTTAGAAACAAAAATTTCTGCATCATTATCTAACTTTGCGAATACAACTCCAATCTTTTTATTAAATAATCCCATATTAAATTTCCTTTCTTAACTATAATTGTTTATATTATATCATAATGCAACAAAATTTCCCAATTAATCCTCATATGATAACTATTTTATTTCAAGAAAATACACCCACACAAGCCACGGCTCATGTATGCGTATTTATAATATATCATTATTTTAAATTTTCATTTTTCTTCTCTCCCTCATACACTTGCTTTGCATACACAATCGACACAGCTATCCCTACCAGAACATACACAATCATGCACACCAAACTTACCGTTTCACTCGCAAATGCAGAGGTAAGTATTGTCAAAATTCCTGCAGTCATCATAGCTACTGATGCGAACCAGTTTCCCTTTTTCCATGTAATATCATTATATAAGGTATATTTACAGCGAAATCCCAGATTTGGATTTCGCTTTGTCTTCGGCATGAGATTACTCACAATAATCAGCATAATTCCCATTAAAATACAAATGAATTTCATATCACTTGTAGATGTCCTCGTAACATTCGCAGTTGCTGCGTTCCACCCCTTATAGAGTAAAAAGAAATGTATGACCATTTCTACTCCAATCGTAACAGGTGCAACCATTTGAAATACTTTTGCATTTGCCAGTGCTTCTGCACGTTCCTTGTCACTTTTGGCATTGTTTGCTTTCTTTTCATATGCAACCATAAACAGATAAAACATCAGTGTCATAAGTAAAATCACAATTGGGAATATCATCATCTCATTCTTTGAGCCCCAGCGGTCAATATTTCCTGCAATGTCATAATGCGCTGGCATCTTTGCCGGCATATACTGCAATAAAACTGCTGTTACAATTAGTGGCACTGCTGCGAGTAACCAAATCAATTTTTTCATAATACTCAGCCTCTCTTTCTCTCCTTATCCTAAGTTCATCAGATATTCGCAGTCAAATCCTGCTTTGCTACAAAACATTTTCCAATCAAATTTTTCTTCTTATAATCAGGAACTAATTTTCTCTGTCTCCAAATTGTCCTACCCACAAAAACAACTCTTGAAATACAGTCGTGTTAATCTCATAATAGATGAAATTTTTCTCCTTGTATTCCATCACCAAATCCGCCTTTTTCAGCAATTTCAAATGATAGGAAAGCGCAGCAGGTGTGATGTTTAATTGTTCTGCAATTTCCCCTGCGTTCATTCGTCCATGTTTCAACATCACTAAAACATCTCGCCTCTGCTTATCGGACAATACCTTGAAAATATTTGTCTCAGCCAATTTTCATCACCTACCTGTTCTTTTCAAATATTTTCTACATCTATTTAAAATTTTCTTTAAATAGATTTTATAATTACGTTCTCACAAAGTCAAGCATAAATGGGGTCAGACCCCAGAGGCTTGACTAACCAAAGTTAGTCTTCTCTTCGGGGTCTGACCCCATTCATTGCCCCATTCACATTTCCCCTTGACACACATTTATAATTGTATATAATGAATATATACAATATATCATTTCAGAGGTGCCCAATGGATATTATTATTAGTAATTCGTCTGGCGAGGCAATCTATCAACAGATTGTAAACCAGATAAAAGATATGATTTTGACTGGCAAATTGCAGGAGGGTGAAGCGCTTCCTTCTATGCGACTGTTGGCAAAGGAACTCAGAATTAGTGTCATCACAACTAAGAGAGCCTATGAGGAGTTAGAAAAACTGGGATTTATTGAATCCTATGTTGGAAAGGGAAGTCTCGTAAAGGGGCAGAACACCGAATTGCTCCGCGAGACAAATCTTCGCGAGATGGAGCAACTGCTCACAGAGGCTTGTGCAAAGGCAAAATTATGCAATGTGTCGCTCAAGGAAATGGCGGAATTATTGACCGTATTGTATGATTCTGCTGACTGATTATCAGTTGTATCTGATATATATCAATATAAACGTTGCAATGATGAGCGCTATTTCTATTCACAAAGACTAGATGACAAACAAAAAAGCAAAAAGGGGGATTTTTATGGAATCAAATGCTCTGTCCATTCAAAATTTATGCAAAACTTATGATGGATTTTCTCTAAAAAATGTAAGTTTTGATGTGCCACAAGGCAGTATTATGGGATTTATCGGTCAGAATGGAGCCGGTAAGACAACGACAATCAAGGCAATTTTAAATATTATAAAGAAAGACAGTGGTTCTATTGAGATTTTTGGCTTAGACCATATCAATGAAGAGAAGAAAATCAAAGAAAATATCGCTGCCGTATTTGATGAAATTCCATTTCCAGAAGATTTTCATGCCAAAAATATCAATAAAATTATGCGCGGAATTTACCGCCAGTGGAATGAAACGACATTTTATGAGTATCTAAAGCGCTTTGGTATTCCAGAAAAGAAAAAAATCAGTAAACTCTCAAAAGGAATGAAGATGAAACTCCAGATTGCCACTGCTCTCTCCCATAATGCAAAATTTCTGATTATGGACGAGGCTACAACTGGTCTTGACCCTGTCGTTCGAAATGAAATCCTTGACATTTTCTTTGACTACATTCAAGACGAAGAACACACGATTTTAATGTCCTCTCACATTACCTCAGATTTGGAGAGGATTGCAGACAGTATTACCTTGATTGACAATGGAGAAATCCTGTTGTCCGGCTATAAAGATGACCTTTTAGAGCAACACGCAATTTTGAAATGTCCAAAAAACACATATAAGATGATTGACAAGCAGGACATTATCAGCGAAAAGATTACAGATTTTGGTGTAGAGGCTCTCGTCAATGACAAAAAATCCTGCACAAAAAAATATCAGGGTAATGGGGTGATTTTTGATTCAGCATCGTTAGAAGACATTATGTTATTCTATGTAAAAAGGAGCAATGGTCTATGAGAGGATTGTTATATCGGGAATTTATCCTAAATAAAAAAACACTGCTTTTAAACTTGTGCTTTGTCGCCCTATTGGAAATTTTAGGAATTCTCATAAGACTGAGTCTTGTGTGCGGCAATCTCGCCAAACTAGGTCGTGCCGATTTTTATCAGACAGAACAGAGCACTTACTATATTTTTCTGATACTCCCTGTATTTCTCATGGCTGCTTCCATGAATCTCGCTATGCGAAATACGGTATCTGATTATTCATGCAAATGGGTCTTATTTCAATACACAACTCCGGTTGATGAGAGCACTTGGCTCCTCACCAAACTGTTAAAAAATATGATTTTAGGCATGGCTGCACTCTGTATTTTTGCAGTAAACTCTCTGCTCTTTCGACTCATTGCCGGCAGACAGTTTTTTGATACGCACAAAGAGATATTTTCCAAAAAAGCGTTTACAGCATGTGTGATGATTGTCTGTTTCATTTTTGCCATGTACAGCTTTTCTCTTTACCTGAGTATCAAGTACAAAAACGTCAATGCGGTGACATTTCGTTTTGCTGCAGTATTCGGAATTTTATCCATTGCCCTCAATATGTACCTGTTTCACGCACTAGAGCAATTCAGATTGAAAAGTTTGGCTCTCGCTGAGAGAAATGATGCCGGCGCAATGTCATTCTACATCTACATGACTGATAAATTCAAAGGACATACAATCCTGCTTGGTTCCATATTTGCGGCAATTATCTGCCTCATTACCATCTCAGGATACCTGCTCGCAGTCAGAGAATTGAAAAGGAGGAATGTGTAATGTTTTCACTCTTGTACAAAGATATTGTTTTATACCTCAAACAGTGCGGGCTGATTTTTGCCGGAATTCTCCTATTCTCTTCCAGTCTGCTCATTGTTCCTGCAGAAGAAGAGATGACAGATTCCAAAGGACTCATTATGCTCTTATTATGTGTTTACCATGTGATTACTTTTTTTCTTATTGGAATGTTGGAACAGGGAATTTATGAAAAAGATGAAAACCAGAAATGGCAGATGTTTTTATCTTCCACACCACTGTTATATCAGGGGCAGATTCTCTCAAAATATATTGAGACATTGATTCTTTCCGCCACAGCAGTCCTCTGGTCACTTTTTTACGAAAGACTTGTTCTGTTAAAATATGATATCCGTTTTTCAACGATAAAAGTATGTCTGATGTTATTTGCAATTCAGATAATCTTCCGCGCAATTGAGATGCCAATCATTATACTTCTTGGCAGCAAGTATGGCTCTAAATGCAGAGCACTCGTCAGCGGCATCGTGCTATTCGTTGTATTTGTATATCTTTTATTTGGAAATATAGACTTCTTTGTAAAAGAAGAATCAATTTTAAAATTCATTGTAAAATTATTAGACGGAGATAAAAAGACAATGCTTACAAGAGTCAGCTCCATCCTATTCTGTACTGGTGGAGTCGCTTATGCCCTATCCTGTATAGTAGCACTGCGACTGTGGAAAAAACGATAAAGGCGATAAAGGGGGTCAGACCCCGGAGGCTTGACTAACCAAAGTTAGTCTTCTCTTCGGGGTCTGACCCCCCTTGACATTCGAATCTTTGCCTGAACTCTGAATTTCACATTACCAATCTTGAATTTCTTACCAAATTTATTTTCTACCTTATGTGTCATTGTCCTTGTCTCAATAAATTCCTCTCCAATCATGACAAGGTACTGGGAATGTTTGTCATCTACTAGATAATACTGCTCTTTGATGTGTTTCCATTCGTTGAGTGCTTGCGGAATCCCCGGCAACGCATCAAACGCAAGCATCAAAAACCAGTCGGCTGCAACATCTATTTTACTGCTATGGTCTGCTATCAGATAAGAAATTGTTGCATATGGATACCTATCCCGCAAAATTCTATCCTTATCAATAACCTTTTTCCCCGACTTTCTGTACTTTTCCAAATCGATTGGCTCACGAATCATATTCACATCAATGGCATTTGCATCATCAAGCAGATAATCAACACTAATATTTAACAGTGAGGCAATATTTTTCAAATTGTCTATATCTGGCATGCCCTTGTCATTTTCCCATTTTGCGATAGCAGAACGGGACACCATCAGTTTCTCTGCCAACTGCTCCTGAGTCAGTTCTACGTTTACTCTTGCACTCTTTAATTTCTCTCCTAATGTCATGTTCATTTCCTCCAAATCTTCTTGCAGTCATTTGAACGCAAGCTGCAAAGCGGATTGCGAATGTCCACTTTACTGTTATGTAAAATTTCATCTCCAGACTGCTGTTTTATTGGTCAGTTTAGACTCTGCCCTTCTGACATCTCCACTATAATTTCCAAGTGTCAAAAGTTCAAGAAACGCAGTGAAACAGCGGTGTTACGGTGCGTGACAAGGAATTTTTTCCACTATTTTTATTCCGCATTCCAGACTCTGACTTTATTTTTGCCATCTTGTTTTGAGTCATACATGGCACGGTCTGCACAAGTAAACATATGGTCGTATGTCGTTACCATTCCGTCTTTTTTTGCAAAAATTCCGATACTGACTCCTCCCGAAATTTCCGGATATGTTTTTTGAAAATAACTATATATCTTGTCTCGAATGTTCTCCGATGTAGACACACCATATTTTAAAGATGCTTTCGGCATTAAAACAACAAACTCATCACCGCCAAAACGTCCTACAATATCGCCCTCACGGACAGATGTATGAATCAAATCTGCAATCTTTACGATAACCATGTCCCCTTCCATATGCCCCAATTTGTCATTGATTTGTTTAAAGTTATCGAGGTCAAAAATTGCCAGCACACATGATTTCGAACTTCTCGCCGCCTCTTCAATCGCCTCACGACTTGCACCTTTATTCAAAAGTCCAGTCAGCGCATCAATTTGATTTTTCTTTTCAAATAAAATAGAGTCAAACAATTTTCGTATAAAAATCATCGTCAGCACAACAAACCATGCTCCAAAAAACAAAACGCACGTAATCAGTAAATCTGTCCCCTTCATTCCCATGGCAATCCAGTGAACCAGATACCCCATATAGCCGCATAGAAAGAAAAACAACAGTACAAAATAACACCAAAACAGTTTTGTTCCATCAAACCCATCTACATAATTTTGTATTCTCTCCTTGTTCATCAGAAAAAGTGCAATTGCACCACACATCACTCCGACTGAACCAATCAATAATAAGAGCTGAATTAATTCCAAATAAGCCATACTCTCATAAATCTCCTTTTCCTACTATCTAACCTCTGCCCCAAATGGTGCAAGTGCCAGCTTTGCAATCTTAAAAAATTGTAATCCAAACGGAATCCCAACAATGGTGATACACCATAAAAGACCACATATAACATTTGCCAGTGCCATGGGAATTCCAAAGAAAACTGTCCATATAATATTGACAATTAACAAACCTGTGCCTCCACCATACTGAACCTCTTTTCCAAACGGCATAAATGACAGGGATGCAAATTTAAAACACTGGAGTCCATATGGTATTCCAATAATCGTAATACACCAGAAAATTCCTGAAATAACCCAGCCAAGTCCACTAAAAAAACCGCCAAAAATAAACCATAAAATATTTCCTATCAAACTCATCTTTCATCACTCCTTTGATTCTTTGGGGTCATCCTTTGGGGTCAGACCCCATAGTTGAGACTAACTTCAGTTAGTCTTGTCGACGGGGTCTGACCCTCTATTGTGACCCTCTATTTTACGAACCGGCCTGCACGGAACTCCGTATGCCAAATAGTCATCTGGAATCTCCCCCGTAACAACCGATCCTGCTCCAATAACACAGCCATTTCCTATCCTTGCTCCTGCTGTAATTGTGACATTTCCAGCAATCCAGCAATTATCGCCAATTGAAATTGGCTTTGCATACTCCTTTTCCTTATAAGTTCCATCTGGCATCTCCTGCATATTTCTGTCCTGCCAGCGCATTGGGTGAAGAGGTGTCAGTATTGAAACATTGGGTCCAATTAGAACATTATCCCCAATCGTAACCGGACACACATCAAGAATTGTCAGATTGAAATTTGCATAGAAAAATCTTCCCACATGTGTATTTATTCCATAATCAAACTGAAGCGGTCCTTGAATGTAAGTTCCGTCTCCTCTATCCGGAAGAAGTTCGTCCAAAATTTCTTTTCTTTTTTCTGTATCCGTTTCAAATGTATCGTTATACAATTTACTCAAATTATGTGCACGAGTGCGTAATTTTGCCAGTTCTTCATCCGCTGGGTCATACATCTCCCCCGCTGTCATTTTTTCTCTTTCTGTCATAAATACATTCCTTTCTCAATATTATGTTTATTTAACATCGATTATTTTAGCATCTTGTATCCTATCATATATATTCCTATTATCTTATAAGAAAAGCCATTCCTAAAATCACTCAAATTCTACAATTTATTGATTCCTTCTATAACTTTCTGATATTCTTCATTTACCTTCTCGTATAATTTCAAATCAACAGGATCTGTGCATGGACGCATCTGCTCCACTAATTGACACACAGCATCGGAAAGTTTGTCCATACTAAACATTGCAACTGCCCCTTTAAAATCATGAGCTGCATGAAATGCTTCTGTCACAGTTCCGTGTTCTACCGCTTCCTGCATGGCAGCAAAACCAGATTCCGCCACAAACCGTTTCAAATACATACAAATTCGGTCATCATTTCCCAAACGATGTATCATATCTGTATAACTTCCACCAATGGATTCGTAAAATTCCTGTACTGTCATATTGATTTTCCTCTCCTACCTCTATATGATATTGCAAATAGTAGTTTTATCTACTGCTCCGCCAACTGTGGTGCTAGAATATAAATAGTACAAGTTAAGGATGACTTCTTCCAAATTTTCAAGTATCATAATTAGGTACAGAAGGAGGATATCATGCCAAAAGGAT
>ONXS01000080.1 GCA_900321855.1 uncultured Eubacteriales bacterium
CCCTCAGTAGGATTCATAACCGCACTGTAGGCCTTTTCCACGCCAACATGAAAAGCAGATACGAAAGCTTTTCCGTCAACCTCTGCTTTACCCTTAAGACCGTCAGCTATACCCCTGAACAAAAGGGACAGTATAACACCTGAGTTTCCTCTTGCTCCTCTCAAAGAGCCGGAAGAAATTGCCTTTGACAAGGTAACCATTGTAGGGTTTTCAATTGCCTCCACTTCCTTTGCAGCAGACATGATTGTCAGTGTCATATTTGTTCCTGTATCTCCGTCTGGTACAGGGAATACGTTTAATTCATTAATCCATTCTTTCTTTGCTTCCAGATTTTTAGCACCGGCTAAAAACATCTTCTGAAGAGTTTTACCGTCTATATTAGTAATCACTATCAAATCCTCCTAAACTAATCAATAATGCGGACGCCTTCAACAAAAATGTTAATCTTTTTAACTGTAAGGCCTGTTGTCTCTTCTACCTGATACTTTACAGTAGAAATTAAATTATCAGAAACTGCTGAAATACTAACACCATAAGCAACGATAACATGAAAATCAATTGTGAGCTGATTATCCTCATCTACTTCGACATTAATACCTTTCGCCAGATTTTCTCTCTTTACAAGTTTTACGATACCATCTGTAACGCTCACTGTAGCCATACCTACAATACCAAAACACTCTATCGCAATGTTACCTGCCAGTTTCGCAAGTACGGCATTATCAATATAAATTTCTCCAATATCGGAATTTAATTTACCTTTCATAAATCCTCCTATCCTCACACAAACTCATGTGAACATTATAAAAACGCAATTCTCTAGCTTATGTTTTTTCTATTATATCATTATTTCAAAAAAAATAAAGGGTAAAATCGAAAAAATACTTGCATAATGTTTCTTTATCTGTTAAAATAACATTCGTGCTTGAGCCTAAATATGGCTTAAATGAAGCTTAAGGAGGTGCAATGAGAAATGGCAAAGTGTGAAATTTGTAGTAAAAGCGTTCACTTCGGTAATAACGTAAGTCACTCACATAGAAGATCAAATAGAATTTGGAAATCAAATGTTAAATCTGTAAAAGTAAACGTTAACGGAAATGCTAAGAAGATGTATGTATGTACTTCTTGCTTAAGATCTGGTTTAGTTGAAAGAGCTTAATTTTGAAATCAAATGCAGGGAACCGCAGAGATGTGGTTCCTTTTTTGTTCCCATTTTCTTCCATACACAGCCCAAAGGGGCATATGCTTGTTGCGCGGACATTCACAATCCGCACAGCAAACATATGCCCCTTTGAGCGTCATTTTAGTTAAACAATTATTCTCTTTTTTTACTTCACATGCTCATGCGTAAACAAATGATCCTGACAATACTCATGGTTGCCGCCGCACTTTGAACAGAAACGGAAACTGAGTTCTTTATTTGTCTCACTTGTCCTGCCACAAATATCACATCGATGTACCAGCACACCATTCTGTCTGTGTTTATCCACTTCTCTCTTATATGCTCTCTTTCTGTGAATTTCCTGCGGAGATACCCTCTTGTAGTTTCGTGTCATCAGGAAGAATATAATAAAGTTTAACAGAGATACAATCGCACTGACTGCAACTGCGATACCTGTTGCTCCTCCATACATGAAATTCATAATAATGACCACAAGGAAATATCCTCCATCAATAATCGCCAGCCATTTAATTTTAATTGGTATAAGGAAAAATAACAAAAGCTGCATATTCGGATATACCGTTGCAAATGCAAAAAATAAGGACATATTCAAGTAGTATGTTGTCAGGTTCAAATTTAGACCCAGCGTAAAATAAAGTCCAAATCCTGCCAATACCTGCATCAGAATTCCCATGATAAAATACAAATTAAACCGGAACGCTCCCCAAGCATTTTCTAAAGATGTTCCAAGTATATAATATAAATATAAGGTAAAGACCATAAAAATGTAGCTTGAGTTCTCTGGCGGCATGATAATAAATGTAATGATACGCCAAATCTGTCCATGAAGGATTTGCGGCACATCAAATGCAAGATACCTCGCATATAATCCATTATTTACGCCAAACCTTGTGGCGTCCATAATCTGAATAAACCACCCAACAATATATAATATGATAATATACTTCATCAGATGCTTTATCGCATATTTTCCGTATTTTCGTTCCATTTTCTGAAGAAATTTCATACGTTCCCTCCTTTTTATATGTTATGTGCTAAGACAATTTTAACACTTGTTTTAAAATTTTATACAACAGCCTATCAATCACACTGTAAATTAGCCGCTTGCTATTTTTTTACCACAATATCTAATAATTATAATATATGATTTCCAGATGTCAAATAGTTTACAAATATTTTATACATTGTTCCTGTTGTATTTTGTCAAAAAATGATTTATAATGTGGTGGTTTAGATTTTGTAACAATTCAGAACCAGGCGAATTCAAGTAAAATTCTGAGCATCGAGCTCACTCGTAAGAGCAGAATTTTATTTGAATTCATTTGGTGCGAAACCACAGTGAGGAAATGCGCAGCATTTTCGGACTTGGCTCTGAATTGTTACTATTTTAATAAGAAAGAAAGCAAAGTATATTTGCGAGGTGTACACATGGATAAAAAATATTTATTAGGAATTGACATCGGTTCTACTACGGTTAAGATAGCAATTCTTGACGAAAATAATCAGATTTTATTTTCGGATTATGAAAGACATTATGCAAACATACAAGAGACTTTGGCAGGGCTTTTGAAAAAAGCCAAGAATTTACTTGGAGAGATTACTCTTCACCCAATGATTACGGGTTCCGGTGGACTCACATTGTCAAAACATCTTGATATTCCATTTGTTCAGGAGGTTGTCGCTGTGTCAACGGCGTTGAATGACTACGCTCCGCAGACAGATGTTGCGATTGAGCTCGGTGGTGAAGATGCAAAAATTATATATTTTACCGGCGGAATCGAGCAGAGAATGAACGGTATCTGTGCCGGAGGTACCGGTTCTTTTATTGATCAGATGGCCTCTCTTTTGCAGACAGATGCCTCTGGACTGAATACTTATGCAAAGGACTACAAGGCAATCTATCCAATCGCTGCCAGATGTGGTGTATTTGCAAAAACAGATATTCAGCCGCTAATTAACGAGGGTGCCACAAAAGAAGATTTGTCAGCCTCTATTTTTCAGGCAGTTGTCAACCAGACAATCAGTGGACTTGCCTGTGGTAAGCCAATTCGTGGAAATGTTGCATTTTTAGGTGGACCACTCCACTTCTTACCAGAACTAAAAAACGCATTTATCAGAACCTTAAATCTGACAGATGAACAGGTGATTGCCCCAGAGCACTCACATTTATTTGCTGCAACAGGTGCAGCGCTTAATTATAAGGAAGAAAACAGCATTTCCCTCACAGAGATGATTGATAAACTCTCAAACGGAATTAAAATGAAATTTGAGATTAAGCGTATGGACCCTCTGTTTGCAAATCAGAAAGAATATGACGCATTTATCAAGAGACACAACAAACACAAAGTCGCCTCTATGGATTTAAAGGATTACGAGGGCGATTGTTTCCTCGGTATTGATGCCGGTTCTACAACAACAAAAGTTGCTCTTGTGGGAGAAGACGGAACATTGCTCTACTCTTTCTACAGCAATAATAATGGAAGTCCTTTAGCTACTACTATTCGTGCCATGAAAGAGATTTATGATATTATGCCTGACAGTGCAAGAATCGTTTACTCATGCTCTACCGGTTATGGTGAGGCTCTTTTGAAAGCAGCTCTTATGCTCGATGAAGGTGAAGTTGAGACAGTATCTCACTTCTATGCAGCATCTTTCTTTGAGCCGGATGTTGACTGTATTCTTGATATTGGCGGACAGGATATGAAATGTATCAAAATCAAAGACCAGACGGTAGACAGCGTACAGTTAAATGAGGCATGTTCTTCCGGTTGTGGTTCGTTTATTGAGACATTTGCAAAATCCCTGAACTATTCTGTCATTGATTTTGCACAGGAGGCACTGTTTGCCAAAAATCCTGTTGATCTCGGAACCAGATGTACGGTATTTATGAACTCTAATGTAAAGCAGGCTCAGAAAGAGGGCTCAAAGGTATCGGATATTTCAGCCGGACTTGCATACTCTGTTATCAAAAATGCTTTATATAAAGTTATCAAAGTGACTGACCCAAGCGACCTCGGCAAAAAGGTCGTTGTACAAGGTGGTACCTTCTACAACAATGCCGTTCTTCGTGGTTTAGAGAAAATCCTCGGCATTGATGTGGTACGTCCTGATATCGCCGGCATCATGGGTGCATTTGGTGCTGCATTGGTAGCAAGAGAGCGCTATGAAGAAGGCAAAAAGACAACGATGCTCCCAATCGACAAAATTTTAGCACTGGAATACTCTACTTCTATGGCAAGATGTAAAGGATGTACAAACAACTGTCTTCTGACCATCAATCGTTTCACAGGTGGCAGACAGTTTATCACTGGCAACAGATGTGAAAAAGGTATCGGAAAAGCGAAAAACAAAGATAATATTCCAAATCTTTTCGATTACAAGTTAAAGAAAATTTTTGGATATGAGTCATTACCTGAAAATGAGGCAAAGAGAGGAACGGTTGGTATTCCAAGAGCCCTCAATATGTACGAAAATTATCCATTCTGGGCTACTTTCTTCAAGGAACTGGGCTACAGCGTAGTGCTCTCCCCTGCCTCAAACAAGAAGATTTATGAGCTTGGTATAGAGTCTATTCCAAGTGAGTCAGAATGTTATCCTGCAAAATTAGTTCATGGACATATTGCATGGCTGATTAAAAATAAAGTAGACTTCATCTTCTACCCATGTATTCCATATGAGAGAAATGAATCGCCGGATGCAGACAATCATTACAACTGTCCGATTGTCACATCTTATCCGGAAAATATCAAAAATAACGTAGAAGAAATTGTCAATGGCGAAGTCAAATTCATGAATCCGTTTATGGCAATGACAAATAAAGATGTGTTAAAAAATCAGCTCATTAAGGTATTCAAAGAAGAATTAGGAATTGATGCCAAAGAAGTTGGTCCTGCTGTCGATAAAGGCTGGCAGGAAATGGAAGATGTTCACACGGATATTATGAAAAAAGGTGAGGAAGTCCTCAAATACTTAGAAGAGACAGGCAGACACGGTATCGTTCTCGCCGGAAGACCTTACCACATTGATCCGGAAATCAATCATGGTATCCCTGAATTGATTACATCTTACGGTGTTGCAGTATTATCCGAAGATTCGGTTGCTCACCTTGCTGAGATTGAGAGGCCAATTCGTGTTCTCGACCAGTGGATGTATCACTCAAGACTCTACAAGGCAGCAAACTTCGTAAAAACAAGAGATGATGTCGATTTGATTCAGCTCAACTCTTTCGGCTGTGGTCTGGACGCAGTTACAACAGATCAGGTCGGTGAGATTTTAACCAATTCCGGAAAGATTTATACCTGTTTAAAAATAGATGAGGTAAATAACCTCGGTGCTGCAAGAATTCGTATTCGCTCTCTTCTCTCTGCAATCAAGGTGCGTGAGAAGAAACATATGGAGAGGACAATTGCTCCTGCAAATATCACAAAAATTGAATTCACAAAGCAGATGAAGAAGGATTATACCATTCTTGTTCCTCAGATGTCACCAATTCACTTTGATTATCTTCAGGCTGCATTTGAGACTTGTGGATTCCATGTAGTCCTCATGGACAGCGAGGATAAGAAAAATGTCGATGTTGGTCTGAAATATGTAAACAACGATGCCTGCTACCCTTCTACCATTGTAGTTGGACAGATTATGAGTGCTCTCTCATCAGGCAAGTATGATTTGAATAAAACGGCTGTTGTCATGACTCAGACCGGTGGAGGCTGTCGTGCAAGTAACTACTGTGCATTTATCCGCCGCGCACTTGAAAAAGCCGGTATGTCACAGGTTCCTGTCATTGCTCTCAGTGCACAGGGAATCGAGAAAAATGAAGGTTTTGATATTACCTTAAAACTCGGTGTAAAGGCAATGCAGGCAATCATTTATGGTGACTTGTTTATGAGAGTTGTGTACCGCACAAGACCTTATGAAAAAGTAAAAGGCTCTGTCAATGAACTTCACGCAAAATGGAAAAAAGTTTGTCTTGAATCACTTCGCAAGAAGGGATATGGAAATTCTGAGTTCAAGAAAAATATCCGAAATATTGTGAGAGAATTTGACAAGATTGAACTCACCGATGAGGTCAAACCTAGAGTTGGAATTGTAGGAGAAATCCTTGTAAAATTCCTTCCGGCAGCCAACAATCACTTGGTTGATTTATTAGAAAAAGAAGGTGCTGAGGCAGTTATGCCAGATTTACTTGACTTCCTGCTCTACAGCTTATACAACACAAACTTCAAGGCTGAAAATCTTGGATTTAGTAAGAAATCAGCGAGAAATGCAAATCTCGGCATCTGGTTCTTAGAGAAATGCAGAAAGACACTTCGAACAGAATTAGAAAAGAGCGAGCGATTTACTCCTCCTGCTCATATCGAGGATTTGGCTGGATATGCCGAACAGGTTACTTCGATTGGTAATCAGACTGGTGAAGGCTGGTTCCTGACCGGTGAAATGCTGGAATTAATTCACAGTGATGTTCCAAACATCGTATGTACACAGCCATTTGGATGTCTTCCAAACCACATCGTTGGTAAAGGTGTCATCAAAGCACTCAGAAAGGCTCATCCAGAGGCAAATATTGTAGCTGTCGATTATGACCCAAGTGCCAGTGAAGTAAATCAGTTAAACAGAATTAAACTGATGCTCGCAACTGCTGCAAAGAACGCAAAAGAGGCCAAAAAGGAATCATAAGCTCAATGTTTAACTCGGAACACATGATTTCATTTGCTCCTTCAGTTTAATGAGCAACAAAATACTAAATAAAAAACACGTAAGTCATTGCGATATGTCCCTACTGATTGGTTTATCCATCAAAGAGGGACATCGTAATTCTTACGTGTTTTTATTTATCATCTCTACAAATTTTCTATCTGCCAGTCAATCGGCTCAAGTCCATGTTCTTCCAAAAATTTATTTGCGGTAATAAAATGATTACAACCAAAGAAACCTCTGTACGCAGACAATGGACTTGGATGTGGTGCTTTTAACACAAGGTGATTCGGATTTGTGAGCATAGCTGCTTTCTCTCCTGCCGGTTTGCCCCACAACAGAAATACAATTGGTCTATCCTGATTATTTAAAATTTGAATTGCTGCATTGGTAAATTCTTGCCACCCAATATTTGCATGGGACATCGCCTTATGCGCACGAACAGTAAGTATCGTATTGAGCATAAGAACTCCCTGCTTTGCCCATTTTTCCAAATATCCATTATTCGGAATATAGGTTCCAAGTTCATCATGAAGTTCTTTGTAAATATTTACAAGAGATGGCGGTGTGTCAATCCCTGGTTTTACAGAAAAACTCAGTCCATGTGCCTGACCTGGTTCATGATAAGGGTCTTGTCCAATAATTACAACTTTTACATTGTGTAATGGTGTCAGATGAAAAGCATTAAAAATATCATCAGAAGGCGGATATACCACCTGATTTGTATATTCATCTACAATTGTCCGAAATAATTTTTTATAATAATCTTTTGAAAACTCTGGTTTCAGTGGTTCTAACCAGTCATTACTGATTGCTGACATATCTCATTGGCACCCCTTTTTCGTTTAAGTATTTTTTCAAATCATTGATTTCTAACTCTTTAAAGTGGAATAGCGATGCTGCAAGTGCCGCCTCTGCACCACCTTCTGTAAATGCCTCATAAAAATGTTCCATTGTTCCTGCTCCACCTGATGCAATCACAGGAATGGAAACACTAGATGAAATTGCCTTTGTGAGAGCAATATCATATCCTGCTTTTGTTCCATCTCCGTCCATAGATGTCAGGAGAATTTCTCCTGCACCGAGTCTCTCTGCAATGATTGCCCATGTGACAGCATCCAGACCAGTATCAATTCTTCCGCCATTTTTATAGACATTCCAGCCGGAACCATCTGCTCTTCTCTTTGCATCAATTGCAACCACAACACACTGACTTCCGAAC
>ONXS01000082.1 GCA_900321855.1 uncultured Eubacteriales bacterium
GAAGCTTGAAGAAGAACTGGGCAAGGATTACAGCATCGTTGTTGTTGACTATGATTTCAACAATAATTTCGACTCTTTACTCAATTCAGTATTCGGATGTAATTTGATAGACCCTGACTTCTCGTCAACATCACATACATAATCATCATCTGTTAATTCTTCAATGGAGTTAATCGCATTAATCACAAGCACTGATACAGATGCGCATACAATATCTTTTCCATACTCATCATATCCTGCATGTCCAACCGATTCAAATCCAATAAATTGATCAGAGGAGTCTTTAAAAAATGTTACATTAATCATAACAGTGAAAATTAAGCGTTGATTTTGTCAATCTTAACTTCTGTGTACTGCTGTCTATGACCATTTTTCTTATGATAACCAGTTTTTCTCTTGTATTTGTAAACGATAACTTTTTTTGCTTTTCCGTTCGCTACTACTGTAGCATCAACGCTGGCATTTGCTACTGTTGGGTTACCAACCTTAACATCGTCATCACTAACAAGTAATACCTGATCAAATGTAACCTTCTCGTCAGCTTCTTTACCAAGTTTTTCAACTCTGATAACATCGCCTTCAGAAACTTTGTACTGTTTACCACCTGTTGCTATAATTGCGTACATATGGCACCTCCTAATTCAATTACTCGCCAGCTACGGTATTGTCTGTAGACAAATTTAGAACCTCACTGTGCGGCACACTTAGGTAGTTTAGCACAAGGAGGTTCTAATGTCAATAAATATTATGAAAATTTTAATAGTTCTTACTATGGTTATTTTTCATATTTATTTTAGTGGAAAATTTTCCAAAATCATAGTTAATATCTCTCATTCTCAGCAATTTCAAATGTAGAGACTGCATGGCTTAAAATATCATCAATATCTTTTGCCGCATTTGTTTTATCAAATGTAAAATATCCAGTATCGTCTGAATTTTTTAAATCTTCTTTTGCAGTTTTATTTGTTTTTGCTTTTCCGGCAAAGACCATATAGTTATATTTTGTTGATTCTTCAATTTTACTGTTGATTTCGGAAATATCTACTGCATATATCACATAGTGAAATTTTCCATAATCCCACACATACTGAATGTAGGAATATCCCTTATCGGTAGTTCCCTTTGTGATTTTTATTCCATCTATTCCTTTTTCTTTGTCAAGTTCCAGTTTTATATTTACAAGTCCGCTAACGGTGTAAAGAGCACTCTCTACCTCGTCAAATTCTTTTGATGTAAATGATTCGGAATTTTTAATTCCCTCTTCCATTCTGACAGCAGATAAATCAAAACCATAATTCCAGTTTGTCTGATAGTTTTGTTTTGAAAGAATATCAAATTTCGCACAGTAATCCGCTTTCTCTTTGTCAATTACGTTCTGAACCTCAAAACTATGTACATTGATTCCTGTGATTTCTGTATTATTATTTTTTGTATCCACTACACGAATGTTTGTAGAGTTATCTTTGTTTAATGTTTGAATCTGAGCACCCTCGTAGTAAGCTGGGCGAATAGTGTCTGCAATAATATCAAACGCCTTTGTATAATTGTTCAATTCATAATCAATGGCAGGCTGTTCATAATTCAAGTCTACGAGCTGATATTTTGGCAATACCATATATACATAAGAAACATCTGCATAATTGAACGAAAATGCTTTGAAATTATAGGTTTTGTCCGAATTTGAGATAGTTCCCAAACTTACAACACCTTCCATTCCCCAGTCATTTGTATACTCTTGTGTAGAGTCAATCTTTAATTCTTTGTCTTTTGTCGCAAATTCTGTGGTGTGACTATAAATTACCTTTGAGTCAAACATATCTTTTGCTGCCGGAAGAATTTCATCTGCCAGAAGTGCCTCTCCGTCAACCGTTGAAGGAACATATGTTAAATAGGCAATATAGTTATAATATTCAATCTTTTTTAAATATTCTTTTAATTTCACTTCTTTCTTATCCTTGACGGTAGTATAAGTCATTGTTAAATCGTCTGTAGATGTTGATGTAATCTTACCGACAGAAACAGGATAATCAATTGCAATCTTACTGTAATTGAAATAATAGTCATCAAATACCGGAACAAAAGTCATTGTTGTATATTCATTTCTCTTTTTATCCGCATTTGAGCCTGTATAATAATTGTCCAAATGTTCACCATCTCTTGTCTGATGTTCCGCAAAAAAATCAAAGTCTGGAATTTCTGCATCATAATTAATTTTCATCTCATACTTGCGATTGTCCTTTTTTGAGTTTTCAGATGAATTGCTCTTTCCGCCCTTGCCACAAGCCGTAAACACAAGACTGAGTGCAAGTGCTGTTATTAATAATTTTCTCTTCATTTGCCTTCCTCCAAAAATCCTAAAAATTTTTAAATACCATTATATATATATATATTGTCAAGGGGAGGAGAGATTTTTTGTTATAAATTTTGCGAATTCTCTATACGTATCTCAATTACACACACTCGTCAAAAAAGATTGGGATGGAGGATTAAAGAAAGGGATAACCTCCCAATCTGATTGATGAGGTATCCCTTTCTTGATTATCTAGCATCTATTCATTCTCGTTTCATATTGAATTTTTAAACTTACTTTTCTTCCGCATTGTGTGTTGTCTATATACTTTTCAAACTAACCTAATTCCAATCTTTGAACTATTTCTGTTGGGAATTTTGAAATCACTTGTCCTTTAGATAAATAAGTGCAATTGCTATACTTATCTTCATTATACATCTTTGAAAATATTGCTAACACTTTACAAGTGGGAGCTGATAATTTTTTTATATCTTCATGATATAATGTAACTGGAATATCCAACTCACCTTTCTGTTGAAATCCTACACTGATAACTGCTCTTGTATCACCAACGAAATAATCTGCTTGAATCCAAACTCCACTATTGATAAAATCTCCTATCATGCAGTTGTTATAAAGCAGTTGCGACAAATATGGCAGTACATTTATCTTCTGTTGCACTTTTCCATAATTATCTACAGTAAAATCATTGATAGATAATCTATCAGAACTTGCTCGCTCAAAAAACTTACGAGCTGAAAGTTTTGTTTTTACTCCAGTCAAGTGTAGATAATTATAGTCACGAAAGCTGATACACTTATAGAGGACTTGTCCAGACTTTTGATATACAATAAGGAAATGTCTTCCTAATAAAACTTGCTTATATTCCTTTGCACATTTTGTAATTATCTGTAATACTTGTAGTTTACTGTATTTTTTCATGTGTTTCTCCATATATTACACAAAAAAGGTTGCCCTTTCGGACAACCTTCTTAACTCTTTGTTATGCTGATGTTTCCGTTGTCTGCCAACTGACCGCCCGATATGTGCGACTGATATGTGGAGTTTTTCCGTTGCTCCCCAACTGACCACCCGATATGTGTGGCTGATATGTCAGATTTTTTAGGTGTCAGCTCACCCAGATAGGGTTCCCTATCTTTAACTATATTATATGCTCTGATTGCATTTTAGTCAATGCCTTTTTAGATAGAATTTTTTACGATTCTATCTAACTGCTCCACAATTGACGATTCTGTCTTTTTCCTTGTCAGTTCCACTAAATCAAGTTTTGTCATCTCGACAAAATCTGTCTTGATTTTATCCTTTAGAATTTCTTTTTTTATCTCCGAGATAAGAATATCTTTATTCTTCTGCTCCGTCATATTGATGAAATCAATCATGATAATCCCCGACAAATTCCTTACTTGTAACTGGTATGCAATCTCCTTTGCCGCCTCAATATTGACCTGTAAGAGATGACTCTGCATATTTTTGCCTTTTATTCCCTTACCCGTATTGACATCAATGACAACCATCGCCTCCGTCTGCTCGATAATCAGATATGCTCCCGATTTCAACCAGACTTTTTTATTCAGAATATCCGCAATCGTTCCCTCAACATTGTAGAGCTTATATAATGGCAGTAAATCATCTCTGTATAATGTGGCTTGATAATCAGACAGCATATTTTCTGTCTCAAATGCACAAATCTCCTGATATAAATCTTCGCTGTCTGTGACAATCTCCGTAATTTCTCCGTCATAAAATCCACGAATTTGTTTCAAATAATCTGCCGGCTCACGATATACCAGAGAGAATTTTGTCAGATATTTTGCAGACTCCAAAATTTTATCCATCTTCTCTTTTAAAGAAATAACTTCATCAAGCACCGTCTGCACCTGCACATGTACAGCATTGGTGCGAATGACAACGCCATAATCTGTCCCACTCTCATCTCCAAGAAAACAATCCTTTAGCGCACGTTTAAATTCATTTCTTATCTCTGAACTTTGAATTTTATTTGAAAATCCAATTCCAGATTTTCCATAATTTAAGACTGCGTAAACTCCACCAAGACTAATCTTTGAAGTCAACACACAGAACTTTGTCTTAATTGCCTCTTTCATCACCTGAACAAGAATCAAATCCCCCTGACAGACTTTGTCCGTGTTTTTTTTGTTCAAAAAAATCGTATGTTTATTATCATCAAGAGAATAATATCCCGTCACACCATTCGAAAACTCCACAAATGCGGCATTGATGTTCCCCACAATATCTTTTACCAGTCCGACATAGACATTGCCAATTTTCACAGACTCTCTCTTATCCTCAAATCCGATATTGTAAAATCTCTTTCCGTCATGAAGTCCGTAAAAGATGATATTTGTGTTTTCGTATCTATAATTTGTTACAATAAATTTACCCATGATATTCTCTATTCTCCGTATTGTGTTAATTTGTTATCTCGTCCATCAAATAAACAGACGGATAGGTTTACTATCTAAAATGACAGCTAACCTTGCATAAAATGATATTTTGTATTAATATTGTTATTACATTGTGTTAAAATATTATACTAGGATGTGATATTATGAATACAAATATCAATATACGATTAGACTCTGAACTCAAGGAACAGGCACAGAACTTATTCAATCATCTTGGTCTTGATTTAAGTACAGCTGTTAAAATTTTCCTTAATCGCAGTATTGCTTATGGCGGTATCCCTTTTGAAGTATATGACCCAAACTATAACCCTGAAACTATAAATGCTATCAAAGAAAGCGAGGATATTTTAAACGGAAAAGTTCCGTCTAAGGCATATCGTTCTGCAAGAGAACTTTTTGATGAGCTTGATAAGGAGATGGACGAGGAATGTTAGAACTTCACGCAACTCCTCAATTCCGATTTATTTTAATTTTTTCATAATTAATCGAGAAACTATATTACACAATAAAGCATTGTAAATTTTCTATACACAGCTCAGAGCCCATATGCTTGTGGAGTGGACATTTCACAGTCCACGGAACAAACATATGGGCTCTGAGCGTCATTTCAGTGAAATATATCTCTTATATATAAGTTTATGAAATATCCGTCCCAAAATCCATCAGCGGAATAATCCTATCCCCATCTTTTCCATAAGTCTCAAGTCTGCACACCTGAATTTCAAACTTATTCAGTTCTCTTCCAATATACTGATAAAATGCCTCCATCACAAGCTCTGGTTTTAAGTTATTCTCACTTCCAGTCATCAGTTTCATAAATACGGAGTCAGAATTCACCTTATACTCCATAATCATCGGCTTAATATCGACTTCCACTTCACTCTTCTTTGTCTTTTTCAATACAGTGATATTGTCCTGAGCCATAAATGTCTCAAACTTCTGAATTTCTGAGACAGCCTCAGAATTTGCCAGAGACACTTCGTAGTCGGCAGCAGCCACGATGGACATGGCAGTCTTTGTGTTATCGTCTAGGAGACGGTAACTGCTGACCTTGATTCCGTCCACATTTGTCTCATTCATTCTGCGAATCATTTCCTCGGAACTGTCTGTCGTGTGAACCTCAATATCAAAATATTCGCCGGTACTGGTGAGTCCAACTCCAAGAGGAGCTGCAAAGGACATTTTCTGATGCGGACTAAATCCCTCTGAATACATGATGTCAACATCTGCACGGCGCATGACTTTCTGGAAATATCTCATAATATCAAGGTGTCCGACAAATTTCATACAACCTGTTTTTTCAAATTTAATTCTTATCTTCAAAGCAGACACCTCCTCCAAATTTTGCAACGCCACAGCCGGCACATTTCATTCTACAGTTTGGAGTCACAGTCTCGGCTTTTGCTCTCTCATATTCTCGGATTAAAAACTGCTTGGTAACTCCGGTATCAATGTAATCCCATGGAAGAATTTCATCAAGACTTCTCTCTCTTGTAATATAGAAATCCATATCAATGCCATTTTCTGCAATGGCCTCTTCCCACTTGTTGTTATCAAATGTCTCTCCCCACGCATCATAGATACAACCTTTTTGATACGCAGATAAAATGACATTTGCAACTTTTCTGTCTCCGCGAGCCAACAATCCCTCTAAAACAGAGACATCTGCCTCGTGCCAGTTGTATTTTAAGCTCTTGCGGTTGAGCATTTCTTTAAATTTGTCATTTACAATCTTTGCCTTGTCTAAGAACATCTTCTTTGTATTCATAGAACACCACTGGAATGGTGTGAATGGCTTTGGAACAAAGAAGGAGGAACTTGCAACGACAGAAACCTTTCCATTTCGCTGGTCTTTTGGAATTTCATAGTAAGTCTCTGCCACTTTCTCTGATAACAGGGCAATTCCCTCAATATCCTCTTTTGTCTCTGTTGGAAGACCGAGCATGAAATAGAGTTTCACACGATTCCAGCCGCCATCAAAGGCAAGTTTTGCTCCATTTAAGATAACTTCTTCTGTCAGACCTTTGTTGATAACATCTCTCATTCTCTGTGAGCCTGCCTCTGGAGCAAAGGTCAGACTGCTCTTTCGGACATCTTGTACCTTCCCCATGATATCAAGTGAAAATGCGTCAATTCGAAGTGATGGCAGAGAAATATTGACTCCTTTTCCCTTAAACTCATCTACCAAGAAATTTAACAATTCTTCTAACTGAGAGTAATCGCTGGAACTAAGAGAACTGAGTGAAATTTCCTCGTGACCGGTGTTTTTTAACATCTTGTAGGCTGTCTCTTTTAAAAACTCGACACTTCTCTCACGAACCGGCTTATATACAGAACCTGCCTGACAAAATCTGCACTGTCTGATACAGCCTCTCTGAATTTCGAGCACAACCCTGTCCTGTGTTGCCTTAATAAATGGAACAAGCGGAGCTTCCGGATAATAGGTATCACTAATTTCCATCACAAGCTGCTTTAAAATCTTATCTTTCGCATGAGGGTTATTCTTTGTAAAAGACTGTATTGTTCCGTCCTCGTTGTACTCCACATCGTAGAACGCAGGAATATACATTCCTTCAATCTCAGCGGCCATCTCCAAGAAATCCTGTCTGGAGCCGCCATTTGCCTTATTTTCCTTGTACTTGTCAATCAAATCAAAATAAACCGTCTCACCCTCTCCGATATAGAATATATCAAAAAATGGCGCGATAGGCTCTGGATTATATGTACAAGGACCTCCGCCAATCACAATAGGGTCTTCTTCAGTTCTGTCTTTTGCAAGAAGTGGAATGTTACCCAAATCTAAAATCTGTAAAATATTGGTATAACACATCTCGTACTGAATCGTGATACCCAGAAAATCAAAATTTTTGATTGGCTCCTGACTCTCTAACGCAAATAAAGGGATATTCTTCTCTCTCATAATTTTATCCAAATCTGTCCACGGAGAATATACCCTTTCACAATAGACGTCCTCGCGTCTGTTAAACATATCATATAAAATCTTATTTAAGTCCTTCTTTACCATGTTTACTTCGTTTCCAATATATCTGGCAGGCTTGTCAATACTTAGTAATATCTCATCAGATAATGCTAATTTTCTCAAACGTATACCTAACCTTTCTCATTACTACTTTAATTCTGCAATTTCTGTAAAGAAACATGTGCGGTTTCCTGTATGACAGGCTGCACCAGTCTGAAATACTCTTGCGAGCAATGTATCCTTGTCACAATCAACCGTCAGAGACTCCACCTGCTGAAAATGACCTGACGTCAATCCTTTAATCCAAATTTCCTGACGACTTCTGCTGTAATAAGTCATAATTCCAGACTCAACTGTAATATTATAGGCCTCCTCGTCCATATAAGCGACCATGAGCACCTGATCATTTTCCGCATCCTGAACAACTACCGTGAGCATACCATCGCTGTTCAATTTAAACTCAGAAAAA
>ONXS01000125.1 GCA_900321855.1 uncultured Eubacteriales bacterium
CACTGGAGACAGATTTATCCGGAAGATTCGTTCACTGACAATGATATTCAGTTAATTGTCAATGCGTCTGCAATTCACGACATTGGAAAAATTGCAATTCCAGACCAGATTTTAAATAAACCTGCAAGACTCACCGATGAGGAATATGAAATTGTTAAGACACATACGACACTTGGCTGTGAAATCCTTCAGAATTTCAAACAGGAAGATATGGACTTTTATAAATATTGCTATGACATCTGTAGGTATCATCATGAGAGATATGATGGAAAAGGCTATCCGGATGGGTTGTCAGGAAATGAAATTCCGATATGGGCACAGATTGTTTCGATTGTCGATGTGTATGATGCGCTGACAAGTAAGCGAGTTTACAAAGAGGCATATACCTTTGAGCGGGCGGTTTGGATGATTTTTGAAGGTCAATGTGGAGAATTTTCGCCAAAGCTGCTGAATTGTTTTACCCATGCAAAAGGTGAAATCAGACGTGCGACAATAGATATGAGAGGTTAAAAGTAAATATGACAGGTGATTTCGATTTGAATCAAATGGTAGTGCCGCTGCATCTCTGGTTTGGAGAACACGCCAGAATTCTTCCGTGGAGGGACAATCCAACTCCGTATCGAGTATGGATTTCAGAAATCATGCTTCAGCAGACGAGAGTCGAGGCCGTGAAACCTTATTATGAGAGGTTTATGCAGGAACTGCCAGATGTGAAGTCTCTTGCAAAATGTGAAGATGACAGGCTGATGAAATTGTGGGAAGGGCTTGGATATTATAATCGCGCGCGCAACTTAAAAGTGGCAGCAAATCAGATTCTTGATGATTATGGCGGAGAACTGCCTGCACAATATGAAGAACTGTTGAAATTAAAAGGAGTTGGTCATTATACGGCAGGTGCGATTTCTTCCATTGCGTTTGGACAACCTGTACCCGCTGTCGATGGCAATGTTTTGAGAGTTCTTATGAGAATCACGGCAGACGATTCTGACATTATGAAACAATCAGTGAAACATCAGGTGGAAGAGCGATTATCAAAACTTATGCAGGAAAATGAGGAAGTTGTTCCGCAAATTTTTACTCAGGCATTGATGGAACTTGGTGCAGTGGTGTGTGTTCCAAATGGAACACCTCTGTGTGAGCAGTGCCCTCTTTCAGATATTTGTGAGGCAAAAAGACAAGACAGAATTGCAGAACTTCCAGTAAAAAAGAAGGCAAAGAAAAGAAGAATCGAAGAGAGAACAGTATTGGTGATTCGAGATGGGCATCAATATGCCATTCACAGGAGAGCGGATGACGGATTGCTGGCGGGACTTTATGAACTGCCAAATTATGAGACGTATCTGTCAGAAGAGCAGATTATTCAGCTTGTGTCAGAGCAGGGATATACACCATTGCAGACTGCGGGCAGCCAATCTGAGTGAATGAATCTGCCACCCCTGCTTGTCCTTGGTAGACAAGAGTGTGGTTTTGCAGATCAAAGCTTTCCCGTTCGGAGGAGTGAAACCTGTATGAAAACCCGTTATCCCATAGTTCTGGTTCATGGCCTGGCTATGAGGGATACGTTTTTTATGAAATCCTGGGGCACCATTGATCGGATTCTGCGCATTCAAGGATATGAGGTGTACAAGAGCCAGGTAGATGCGTTTGGTACCGTGAAAACAAACGCAGCACAGCTGAAAGAGGAAATCCTGACTGTCCTCCGTGAGACCGGCGCTGATAAGGTAAATATCATCGCACATTCCAAAGGCGGACTCGATGCAAAATACATGATCCGGTATCTTGAAATGGCTCCCTATGTGGCTTCTCTGACTACTTTGTGCACTCCGCATGCAGGTTCCCCGATTGCCTCATTTATTCTGCGTTTTCCAAAGCCGGCGGTCAAATATGTGGCATTCTGGGTGAATGCAGCTTACCGTGTCCTCGGGGATCAGCACCCGGACAGCTTTGCTGCCTGTGAAGAACTGAAAAGGACACAGCATCTGGAGACAGAGACCATGAATCTGGCAGATGGGATCCTTTGCCAAAGCTTCTCCTCCACCATTCAGACGGGAAAAGGCAAACAAGACTTTGTAATGACCATTCCGCACATCTTCT
>ONXS01000087.1 GCA_900321855.1 uncultured Eubacteriales bacterium
AGAAGTCAAGTTGTGTCTGGACGTCATCAAAGATTATTCGTTAGACTATCCGGTATATTATGACACAGAGGCATCTTCTACCAACAATGGACGTGCAGATGATTTGACAGCCGAGGAGAGAACGAAATATGCGAAATTATTCTGCGATGAAGTAAAAAAAGCTGGTTATGATGTTGGAATTTATTCCAATCTGAAATGGTTTATCATGTCTTTGGATATGGAACAATTGGAGGATTATGATAAATGGATTGCATCGTATGACACAAAGTTATACTTCCCATATAAAGTATCTATGTGGCAGTATTCAGAGACAGGAAGTGTGGATGGAATTACTGGAAATGTGGATATGAATGTGATGTTTCACTAGAATTGTTGAAAAGTTGTATGACAAACCGAAAGTAAAATTTGGAATAATAAGAGGAAAATATGATGGAGAATAAGAGAAGAGACAGAGTTCAGGCAATGGTTGTCAGAAATGATAAAATATTACTTGTAAAACACAGAATGAGAGGAAGAGAATTTTTTTGCTTACCGGGAGGTGGGATAGAACCTGGAGAGAGCTGCGAGGAGGCTGCACTTCGTGAGTTGAAGGAAGAGAGTCTTGTAGACGGAACAATCGTGAGAAAACTTTCCATTCAGTTTAAACCGAGAAACCTCGGAGAAGTGCATACATACCTGATTGAAATAGCAGATGATGCAGTGGCAGGTCCGGGGGTTGATCCGGAGTTTCCGCCTGAGAAACAGACAATCATAGGTGTGGAATGGCTGTCACTTGAAGAAATAGGAGAGGCTGATAAAGCCTATCTTTGGGCATCTGGTTTGAATCGCATTGATTTCTTCCACGAGAAACTGCTTGCGATGGAGAATAAGATTTTTAAATAATAATTTGAAATTTTTACAAATTTTTCGACTTTTTTTGAAATAAATGTAGACGAATTGACAATTTTATGAGAAAATAGACACATAGTGTGAGGTGTTCACACAATATGATTTAATACTTGAAAGGAGTCTTATAATGATTTACACACAAGAAGTACAGAATATGTGTCCAGTAGCTAAAGGCGCAAAACATGAGCCAGCTCCAATTCCAGAAGAAGGAAAATGGGTACACTCAAAAGAAATTAAAGATATATCAGGTTTTACACACGGTGTTGGCTGGTGTGCACCACAGCAGGGTGCCTGCAAGCTCTCATTAAATGTTAAAGATGGTATTATCGAGGAAGCTTTAATTGAGACAATCGGATGTTCAGGAATGACACATTCAGCAGCTATGGCAGCAGAGATTTTACAGGGTAAGACAATTCTTGAGGCTTTAAACACAGACTTAGTTTGTGATGCTATCAACACAGCTATGAGAGAGTTATTCTTACAGATTGTTTATGGTCGTACACAGAGTGCATTCTCTGATGATGGTCTTGCAATTGGTGCCGGTCTTGAAGATTTAGGAAAAGGTCTTCGTTCACAGGTTGGTACAATGTACGCTACAAAAGCAAAAGGTGTTAGATACCTTGAGATGGCAGAAGGTTATGTAACTGGTATCGCACTTGATGAGAACGACGAAGTAATCGGATACAAGTTCGTTTCTTTAGGAAAAATGACAGACTTTATTAAAAAAGGTGATGATCCTAACACAGCATGGGAGAAAGCTCAGGGACAGTATGGTCGTGTAGCAGATGCAGTTAAGATTATCGACCCAAGACAAGAGTAAGAGAAAGGAGACGAACACAATGGCATTATTTGAATCTTATGAAAGAAGAATTGATCAGATCAATTCTGTATTAAATAGTTACGGAATCAGCTCTATCGAAGAGGCTGAAAAAATAACAAAAGATGCTGGATTAGATGTTTACGAGCAGGTTAAGAAAATTCAGCCTATCTGTTTTGAGAACGCTTGCTGGGCATACACAGTTGGTGCAGCAATCGCAATCAAGAAAGGTGCAAGAAAAGCATCTGAGGCAGCAGCAGCAATCGGAGAAGGTCTTCAGGCTTTCTGTATTCCAGGTTCAGTAGCTGACCACCGTAAGGTTGGTATCGGACATGGTAACCTCGGAAAAATGTTATTAGAGGAAGAGACAGAGTGTTTCGCATTCTTAGCTGGTCATGAGTCATTCGCAGCAGCAGAGGGTGCTATTGGTATCGCTGAGAAAGCAAACAAAGTACGTCAGAAACCTTTAAGAGTAATCCTTAACGGTCTTGGAAAAGATGCAGCTCAGATTATCTCTCGTATCAATGGATTTACATTCGTTGAGACACAGTTTGATTATAAAGCAAACAAATTAAACATCGTTAGCGAGACTCCATACTCTAACGGACTCCGTGCAACAGTTAAATGTTACGGTGCTGATGACGTTCAGGAAGGTGTTGCAATCATGCAGCATGAGAACGTTGGTGTATCTATCACAGGTAACTCAACAAACCCTACAAGATTCCAGCATCCAGTTGCAGGTACATACAAGAAAGAATGTATCGAGCAGGGTAAGAAGTATTTCTCAGTAGCATCAGGTGGTGGTACAGGTAGAACACTTCATCCAGATAACATGGCAGCAGGTCCTGCTTCTTATGGTATGACAGATACATTAGGAAGAATGCATTCAGACGCTCAGTTCGCTGGATCATCTTCAGTACCAGCTCACGTTGAGATGATGGGACTTATCGGTATGGGTAACAACCCAATGGTAGGTGCTACAGTAGCAGTTGCCGTAAGTGTACAGGAAGCAGCAGACGCTGGTAAATTCTAGGTTTTGGCTTAGAATAAGCATTAATTAATAAAAATAGTGTAAATAACGAACAAATAAGTCGGTAGATGAAAATCTATCGGCTTATTTTTATGGGAATTGGACGCAGATACTTGTAAGTGAGTTGATTATTGCAAAATCAATATCACCTTTCATGAGAATAGATGGAACGAAAATCATTGTCCAGACATATCATACATATAACAAATAAATGACAGAGTGGTTTATCATGGAGTTCATTCTCAGTAACTTATCAATGATTCTTTTAGTTGTAGCAGTTATCAGCACAACTGTATCGATCCTTACCCAGTTTACAAAAGACATTGGATTTTTAAATAAAATCCCTACCAGATTGCAGGTTCTTGTCCTCGCAGTTGGAATTACAGTAACTACATTTATAGCGATATGTCAGTATAAACACTATATAATTACTTGGTATTCGATATTTGCATCAGTGATTATGGGGATTTTTATTGCATATATCACTGCAAATGGATGGGATGCCTTTATTGAATTATTTGAGCGTTTTTATAAGAAAAAAGATGATTTTAAGTAAAATGGAGAGGGGAATCATTTATGGCAATTTATAATATTCATGCAGGTCATGCACCTTACGGCAGTGGGGGAGCGAGCGGAGCGGTTGGAATTCTGAATGAGAGCACCGAGGCGAGGAGAGTAAAAGATTATTTGATAAAGTACCTAAAAAGCGAAGGAAATACTGTGTATGACTGCACCTGTGAGAGGGGATATAGTCAGAATGAAGTGTTGAGTTATATTGTGCACGAATGTAATAAGCATAGTGTGGACAGGGACATTTCGATTCATTTGAATTCCGGAAGAAATGATTACAAAGGCGATGAATCGACAGGTGGAGTTGAAGTGTGGCTCTATGATGACAAGATTAAGAGCGATGCGGAGAGGATATGTGCGGAGATTTCAAAAACTCTTGAAATTAGAAATCGAGGAGTAAAATATACGCATAATTTATATGTACTGCGAAAAACAATTGCACCTGCAATGTTAATTGAGTGTTGTTTTGTGGATGATAGAGATGATGCAAAACGATGGAATGAGAAAAAATGTGCTCAGGCGATTTATAGAGGTCTTACAGGAAGTGCGGTACAGAATCCATCTGCAACAATCCCAACAGTAAAACAGTGGAAATCATCGCTGCATTACAGAGTCTATTCTCAGACAACCGGCTTCGAATCGGTAAAGGAATCGGGGGAGGTAGCCGGAGTTTTGGGAAAAAGATTAGAGGGATTGTTTATCGATTATCCAAATCACGAAATTACAGCGAAGGTGCATTTACAGGGAAAAGGCTGGATTGATTACAACAAAGTGGAGCGAACAACACTGATTGGCACAAAAGAGGAAGGCATACGAATGGAATGTATTTGTTTAAAAGGTGATTTTCGATACCGTGTGTACATTCATAATCTTGGATGGACTGCATGGACAAAGGCAGATGGCATTGCGACACTTGGTTCGGTTGGTCAGAGTCTAGCCATTGAGATGATACAAATAGAAGAAATATGATATGGTATTATGATACCGTTAAAAAGAAGAAACTCATGTAACTGAATAGAGAGATTTCCACTCTTCTAATGTGAAGGCATTAAGTAGAGAAGGGGGATTTCTTATTTCGTTATAGCAAGTAGCAAAGTGAATTGCAAATATCCAATTAACTGTAAATTAGGAGGAAATATGGAAGAAAGACACATTGGAAGAGGAATTGCTGGATTTTTTACAACACTGTTATTGTTTCAGTTTGTTGTTGTATTTATTGTTACGGGAACATTTCGATTCTCTGTATTTCGAGGTAATACAGTAAGTGAACTGTTTCAAAATACAAAATTTTATGATATGGAATCAGAACTAATCGTAGATACCATGTATTCAGGGGGACAGAACAAAAAGATTTCCGAACAAGCCATAAGAGATATTATGTCAGAGCAATTTGTCAAGAAAGTTACAGAATCTGTCCTGAAATCTGTGGAGGCTGGAGAAGAAGTCGATTTAACGGATTTGAGAGGAGACTTGACCGATTATTCCAAACAGGTGAGTGAATTATTACTGGATAATATCATTGCTGAGACAGAAGAAAAACACATTGTACTTAATGCAGGTTCCATTCGAAATCTGGAAGAGGTAAAGGCGTTTAATCAGGAATATAATGTAGAAATATCAGATTTGATTATCGGAACGATGCAGTTTACATTTCACACGACAGAACTTGAACTTACTGATGATAATAAGGAGAAATTTAAGACAAGTACCACAACGGTCATCAATCGTGCTATGGAACCGGTTGTGAATAATCTGTTTGACCAGCATATCGGTCAGCTCAATCAGAAAATAAATAAAGGTATTGAAGATGCAAATCAGAAGTATGAAATAAAAAAAATATTATCAAAATTTCAAAAATCAACGCACATGTTAAATATGACAATGGAAATTTCTTTGATTGGAAGTATTCTGTTGGCATTGCTTGACTTGCTGATTTACAGAAAAGATATTTACCGAGGTTTCAGACACGGCGGTTCTGCCTTTATCAGTGCGGCGATGATAGGATTTTTGATGGGAATCACAGTATTTGCAGGGAAAAATGTATTTCTAAAAGATATTGCAGCAAGTGCAGACGGAAAAGAAATGATTGTAAAAACGGCCACACAATTTATAGAATATAATGCAAATGCTATCTTAGTGACCTCATCTGTGATTGCAGGGATAATTCTTGTGATTGGTATCTTATTTAAAATTACTTCCGCTATCATAAAAAAGAATCAGACTGTAAAAAAAATACTATAGATTTTCAAGTATTTTTCCTATATAATAGACAGAATAAAGTTACAAAATGAGGAAAGGAAGAGAAACAAGTGAAAAAGAGATGGACTGTCTTGATTATTAGTGTAATTTTATTGGCAATTGCCATTTACACTACAATCACAAATCCGGGAAGTGTGGATTTGGAAAATTATCAGCCAAAAGTTTATTCTACTTTTGCTGCACTGTTGCCACCGGTACTGGCAATTGTTCTTGCTCTGATTACAAAAGAAGTATATTCTTCTTTATTTGCAGGAATTGTTCTTGGCGCCTTATTATTTGCCAATGGTAATCTTGAGCTTATGTTTAATACAATGTTATTTCATGAGGACGGAGGAATGATTTATAAACTTTCGAACAGTGGAAATGTCGGAATTTTAGTATTTCTCGTTATTCTTGGAATTTTAGTAGCACTGATGAATCAGGTAGGAGGTTCTGCTGCATTTGGAGAGTGGGCGTCTAAGAGAATTACAACAAGAACAGGTTCTCAGCTCGCTACGATGTTACTTGGAGTTATGATTTTTGTTGATGATTATTTTAACTGTCTGACGGTTGGCTCTGTCATGAGACCGGTTACAGACCGTCATCAGGTTTCTCGTGCAAAACTTGCATACTTAATTGATGCAACTGCGGCACCAATCTGTATCATTGCACCAGTTTCAAGCTGGGCGGCGGCTGTTACCTCATCTGTTCCAGATGGAAGTAATATCAACGGATTTGCAATGTTCTTAAAGACTATCCCATATAACTTCTATGCAATTGGAACCATTATCATGATGTTATGTATTATTTATATGAAATTTGATTACGGTTCAATGAAATTACATGAGGCAAATGCAAGAAAAGGCGATTTATACACAACAGCAGACCGTCCTTATGCAGATGCCGACAAAGAAGTGGTAAAGAAAAACGGAAAAGTCATTGATTTGATTTTTCCAGTAGTTGTTTTAATTATCTGCTGTATCATCGGAATGATTTATACAGGAGGTTTCTTTGACGGAGAGACATTTGTCAATGCGTTTGCAAATGCAGATGCGTCACAGGGACTTGTATTTGGCAGTGTCATCACACTGATTATTACATTCTGTTTCTATATGACAAGAGGTGTCATCACATTTCAGGAATTTGCAAATGCAATTCCAGAGGGATTTAAAGCAATGGTAGCACCAATCCTTATTCTGACAATGGCATGGACTTTGTCTGGAATGACAAATTTACTTGGAGCAAAATATTTTGTACATGACATCGTTGCAAAATCGGCAGGAAGTTTAACTGTATTTTTACCAGTTATTATTTTTGTCATTGCGGCATTTCTCGCATTTGCAACAGGAACAAGCTGGGGAACATTCTCTATCCTGATTCCTATTGTATGTAATGTATTTTCTGAGCCGGATTCCTATAATATGCTTGTCATTGCAATTGCAGCATGTTTATCCGGTGCAGTTTGTGGAGATCACTGCTCTCCAATCTCAGATACAACAATTATGGCATCTGCCGGAGCTCACTCAAATCATGTCAACCATGTTTCCACACAGCTCCCATATGCACTCACGGTTGCGTTTGTATCAGCAGTTGGATATCTCATTGCAGGTGTAATGGGATATTATCACGGACCGGCAATTATTTCATTCCCAATCACAATGATTGGAATTATTGCGACCTTATTTGTGATTCGCAAAATTAAGAAAAATCAGTCAGACGCTCGTTAAGAAAGATGAATCAAAATTTATAATTTCAAAATGATGAATGAATACGAATATGTTTCAAAAGAGAGACATATTCGTATTTTTTTGTGCAGCAATCGATGTATGCAAAGTGTGAATGAATTGTTGTTTTTGCCAGAAATGTGTGACAAACCAAGAATTCAAATGGATTTGTGTAGGTAAATATGATAAAATAATGGATAAGAGAAAGTATTTTATTTTTGGAGCGTGAATCTTATGAATAACAGAATTTATATCAACCGAGACTGGCAGTTTGTTTCGAATTTTTCAGACAATTTATCACAGTGGGAAACAGCAGAATACGTCACACTGCCACATACAACAGCAGAGGTTCCTCTGCATTATTTTGATGAGTCATCTTATCAGATGCTGTGTGCATATCGAAAGATGATAACAGCCGAACCTGAGTGGAGCGGAAAGCGTATTTTTCTTACTATAGAGGCGGCGGGACACAGTTCATGGGTGTATTTAAATGGAGAAGAAATTGGAGAGCATCACTGCGGATACACTGCCTACACGGTGGAACTAAAAAATTTTAGATTGAATCAGGAAAATGAGCTGATGATTAAAGTGGACAGTCGTGAGCAGCAAAATATACCACCATTTGGACATGTGATAGATTATATGACTTTTGGAGGACTGTATCGTGAAGTTTATCTGGAAGTCAGAGAGCAGTGTTATATTGCAGATGTATTTGCAAAAACAAATCGAATTGACTCAGATACCTATCTTTTAAAAAGTAAGATAAAAGTAGTCGGCGAGTCGTGCAAGTGTAAGCAGATGTTACTCGATATAAACAGAAATGTGATTGAGGAATACAAAGCGGAAGAATTCGAGCATCGTGTTTGTCATATCAAAGAGTGGGCGCCGGAACATCCACATCTGTATATTCTGAGAACGGAACTATACAGAGAAGGAGAATTTATGGACAGTTTGGAATGTCGAATTGGATTTCGTGAGGCTGTTTTTCAAAAAGATGGTTTTTATTTAAACGGAAGTAAATATAAAATTCGAGGATTGAACAGACATCAGAGCTATCCTTATGTGGGATATGCAATGCCAAAGTCTATGCAGTGTCTGGATGCTGATATTTTAAAAAATGAATTGGGATGTAATGCGGTAAGAACCTCACACTATCCACAGTCTCAGTATTTTATTGACCGCTGTGATGAGATAGGACTTCTGGTATTTACAGAGATGCCCGGCTGGCAGCATATTGGAGATATGGAGTGGAAAAAGCAGGCAGTGTGCAATGTGCGGGATATGGTAGTTCAGTATCGCAATCATCCATCGGTTATCTTGTGGGGTGTGCGAATTAATGAGTCTCCAGATGATGATTCTTTTTATAAAAAGACAAATGAGGTGGCTCACAGATTTGACAGCACAAGACAGACAAGCGGTGTCCGATGTATCCAGAAGAGTCATCTGCTAGAAGATGTCTATGCGTATAATGATTTTTCACATGAGGGAAATAATGCAGGATGTGTCAGCAAACAACAGACTACCTCCGATATGTCAAAGGGATATTTTATCAGTGAATATAATGGTCATATGTATCCTACAAAATCTTATGACACAGAAGGTCATCGTGTGGAGCATATGCTGAGACATGCAAGGGTGATAGATGCCTATTATGGAGAAGAAGATATTGCCGGTGGATTTGGATGGTGTATGTTTGACTACAATACACACAAAGATTTTGGAAGTGGAGACAGGGTGTGCTATCACGGCGTGATGGATATGTTTCGAAATCCGAAACTGGCAGCCTCGGTATATGCAAGTCAGCAAAATGAACGAGATATTTTGGAAATCTCTTCTAATATGGATATTGGAGAACAGCCAGCCTGTCTGATGAAAGATGTGTATGCCATAACAAATGCAGACAGTGTGAGATTGTATAAAAATAATTTATTTATTCGCGAATTTAACAGAGAAAATGAGCCGTTTTCGAATATGCCAAACAGTGTGATTGCAATCGATGATTTTATTGGTGACCGATTAATCATTGAAAAGAATTTTTCAAAAGAAAAATCGGATGCCATTAAGACGATTTTGATGGATGCAAGTAAAAATGGTCTGGGCAATTTGCCTTTCAAGACAAAGGCTCTCGCTGCAAAATGTATTCTGCGCTGGGGAATGAAGATGCAGGATGCGGTAAATCTCTACAATGAATATATTGGAAATTGGGGAGGAACGGCGACAGAGTATCGATTTGAGGCAGTAAAAGATGGAAAGGTCGTAAAGACAGTAACGAAAAAGCCGTTTTTTAAGGGACATCTTCATATAGAATGTTCCAATCAGACACTTCATGAGGACACCACCTATGATGTGGCACTGGTTCGAATTCAGGCGATGGATGAATATGATAATCTTATGAATTTTGCATCAGAGCCACTGCATTTGGAAGTGACAGGAGCCGTTGCACTCATTGGTCCAAAATTAATCAGTCTCGAAGGCGGAATGGCAGGAACCTATGTCAAAACGACAGGAAAAACTGGAAAGGCTACCTTACATATCCATAGTGCAGAGTGGGGAAATCAGAACATAGAATTTGAAATTATATAATATTTAGGTACAATCCTAATGTATGAAATATCCCTTGTCAAATCAAGCAAATTGATTGACAGGGGATATTTTTTTTGAACACAGGTAAGCAATCCCCACGCCTCTAAGGTGTAAAGGCGTAGGCAGGGTATCGGGGATGCTTATGTCAGGAGTGGGAAAGCACCTTCTGACAAGCTGCGAAACAGCCTGTGTTCATGAGCAAGTAGTGAGGCGGATTGTGAATATCCGCTTTATGTAGTTATAGAATAAGACTATAACAGGATAGAGTTTTTCTGTATTAGACATAAAAAATTATCTATGATAGGATATAGCACATCAAGAAAACATACTAAACATATAGGAATAAAGTGGAAGAAGGTGAGACGATGATAAAGTTTGAGCATTTAGATAAAAAATTTCAATCAAAAGCCGGTGAGGTGTATGCGGTAAAGGATGCGAACCTTGAAATAGAGAAAGGTGAAATCTTTGGAATTATTGGTTTTTCAGGAGCAGGAAAGTCAACACTGGTTCGAATGATTAATCTCTTAGAGGAGCCAACATCTGGAAAGGTATTCTTTAATGGAACAGACCTTACAAGTATCAGCAACAGGGAACTGAGAAAAGTGAGACAGCAAATCGGAATGATTTTTCAGCAGTTTAATCTTCTCTCTCAGAGAAATGTAATCGACAATGTCTGTTATCCGTTAGAGATTTCAGGAAAGAGCAAGAAGGAATCAAGGGTTAGGGCAAAGGAACTACTGGAACTTGTAGGTATTGCTGATAAAGAAAAAGCATATCCGGCGCAGTTGTCTGGAGGACAGAAACAGAGAGTTGCGATTGCAAGAGCACTCGCTACAAATCCAGATGTTCTTCTCTGTGATGAGGCGACAAGTGCACTTGATCCGATTACAACAAAAGCAATTCTTGAATTATTACAGGAAATTAATAGAAAACTCGGCGTGACAATCGTAATTATTACACACAGCATGGAAGTGGTAGAACAGATTTGTGACAGAGTTGCAGTTATGAGTCAGGGTGTCATTGAAGAGGTT
>ONXS01000045.1 GCA_900321855.1 uncultured Eubacteriales bacterium
TCTGTAAAGACAAGCCTGTCTCCAATTTTTAATGGTTCCTTAAAATAATAATCGCCTATGACATCTCCTGCAAGGCACGTAGGTCCACCTAGTCTGTATTTATTATACTTCTCTTTGTCGTCACCATAGTATGCACTCGTAATTACAGGTGTGTATGGCATTTCTAAGACATCTGGCATATGACATGCTGCCGATGTGTCGAGAATAGCAAGGTCCATTCCATTGTGGACAATGTCAAGAATTTCACTAACCATAAATCCTGCATTTAACGCCACCGCCTCACCTGGTTCCACATATACGGTCAAGCCGTATTTGTCCTGCATTTTTTTTATGCAGCGAATCAACTGTTCAATATCGTAATCATCTCTTGTAATGTGATGTCCTCCGCCAAAATTAATCCACTCCATCTGTTCAAGCACATCACCAAACTGCTTTTCAACAGCCTCTAAAGTCGTTGCCAAATCATCTGAATTCTGCTCACAGAGTGTATGGAAGTGAAGTCCTGAAATTCCTTCCAGATTATTTCTGTCAAAATTTTCATTTGTGATACCCATTCTTGAAAATGGTGAACATGGATCATAAATTGCATGGCCTTCCTGTGTAGAGCACATCGGATTAATTCGAAGTCCACATTTTTTTCCCGATTGGATTGCTTTCTCCTTAAAACGGTTCCACTGTGAAAATGAGTTAAATACCACATGGTCGGAAACTTCTAAAATTTCATCTATATCTCTGTCAGAATATGCAGCAGAATAAGTATGCACTTCACCTTTAAAATACTCTTTTCCAAGTTTTGCCTCATAGAGTCCGGACGCTGTTGTTCCGGATAAATACTGCGATAGGAGCGGGTAGGTATAAAACATAGAAAAACATTTCTGTGCCAGAAGGATATGACACCCCGTCTCATCCATGACTCTTTTTAATATCTCAAGATTTTTTTTCAATAATTTTTCTTCCACAACAAATGCTGGTGTCGGAATTGTCTCATAATTATAAATCATCTCAAATCTTCCCTGTCAAATTTCTTTATCATTCTTTTTTATTCTCTATAAAATTTTGTCTATAAGTCTTCTTTTTCGATTGTCATCAGCGCATCTACATCGCTGCACTGTTCTCTGATAATTCGGTCTGCCTGTCTTGTGACAACTCTCTCAAAATAATTTCTGACTTCTCTGGCATTTGCAAAATTCTCTCCCGCATCTGCCACCATCTGTCCAATTGTCATAAGCAAATCGTTCTTTGCCGATTCTGCAATTACATAATCCTGAGACTGACACATCGATTCAAATATCTCATTTAACTGACTTGCTGTATAATCCTCAAACTGAATATGCTTGTTAAATCTGGAGCGAAGTCCAGGGTTAGAATCGAGAAATTCTTCCATCGGTTCCGGATAGCCCGCTACAATGACAACAAGATTATCTCTCTTATCTTCCATCGCTTTCAGCAGAGTGTCTACCGCCTCCTGTCCAAAATCTCCATCCTGCTTGTTATTGGTCAGTGCATATGCCTCGTCAATAAACAGAATTCCACCCATCGCCTTTTCTACCAGTTCATTTACCTTTTCCGCAGTCTGTCCCATATAGCCGGCAACCATACCGGAGCGGTCTGTCTCCACAAGCTGACCTGTCTCAAGAATTCCCAGACATTTGTAAATCTCTGCAATTTTTCTCGCAACGGTAGTCTTTCCAGTCCCCGGATTTCCCGTAAACACAAGATGGTTAGACATCAGAGGAAATTTCAGTCCCCTCTCCATTCGGAGTTTCTGAACCTGTAAAATATTTACCAGATTATGTACCTCTTTTTTGACACCATCGAGTCCAATCATTCCGTCAATCTCACTCAGAATTTCAGTCAGATTTTCTTTACTGGTCTTGTCTGTCTCTGTCATCTGATTTGGGTTGCAGGAATAAGTATAGGCAGAAGAACTTCCATATGAGCCACTCCTGCTGCTGTTTGCCGAGCCTAAATCTTGTGCTCCATACGAACTTCCTGTGTCGCCTGTATTCTCTTTTGTGCGAATCAAATCGAAATTATTTCTGTAATGATTTCCATTTTTATATGGGTCATAAAACTCCTGTCCCTGTCCAGCTTTCTGATACGCATTGCCAAACATCACATCTTTTGACATTGGAGAAGTCTTAATTTTTGTAATGCTGACATCAACTGAGCCAATATCAAACTCCTCAAAATAAACATCCATATCCTCTGCGCTGAGGATTACGTTGAGAATATTTTTAGACATATCCTCCAGTGCAACCATCTGATATGGAAGACTGAGAGAATTGCAGGTAATGACTGCGTATCCATACTGTTTCAATGCCTTGTAGAGTGTTCTTGTATCTCTCAGAAATATGTTAAAAGAATCTTTCATTGTTTTTCGCTCTTCACACAGAACATACATAATGGACTTTGGAATTCTCTGCAAAAAGTTATTTTTTCGGAATACATCTTCATAATAAAAACTTTTCAGTGTCGCCTCATCTGCGGATAGTCCAAATGTTTTACAAAGCATCTGCCACTCCATCTTATCGAGAATTCCATCCATCGTTGCAATGAGATAGCCCGTTCTCAGCAAATCATCCTGATAATATTCTTTTAACTGCCCGAAATCAAATTTTGAATTTCTGCCTTCATATTTCTCACAGGCCTCCAAAGCCTGATTGATTAATGTCATATATTCCATCTCTATCTCCTTGCGCAATAAGTATTGCCTTTCACTTTCACTCAGTGGCAGGTCTAAGAAACGCATTTACAGTGTGAACTTCGTTCATGGTGTTTCTTCTCAGTCAACTAATACCGGATTAAAATCTTCCTCCCATGGAAGTCCCCATTTATTTAATGCGTCCATGAATGGGTCTGGGTCGAATTCCTCAATGTTATACACACCTGCGCCACTCCATGTACCGTTCATGATAAGCATGGCACCAATCATTGCAGGAACACCTGTTGTATAGCTGACAGCCTGCGAGCCAACTTCTTTGTAACATTCCTGATGGTCACAAATATTATAGAGATAATATGTCTTATCTTTTCCGTCTTTCTTTCCTCTGAAAATGCAGCCGATATTTGTCTTACCAACCGTTCTTGGTCCAAGACTTGCAGGGTCTGGAAGAACTGCTTTTAAGAACTGTAATGGAATAATCTCTTTTCCCTCGTACATAATCGGTTCAATCGATGTCATACCTACATTTTCGAGACATTTTAAGTGTGTCAAATAACTCTGTCCAAATGTCATAAAGAAACGAATTCTCTTAATTCCCGGAATATTGATTCCGAGAGACTCCAATTCCTCATGGTGAAGAAGATACATATCTTTCATTCCAACACCCTTGAAATCATATTCTCTCTTGATTTCCATCGGCTCAGTCTCAACCCATTTGCCATCTTCCCAATAACTTCCCTTTGCAGAAACTTCACGGATATTAATCTCTGGGTTAAAGTTTGTGGCAAATGGATAGCCATGATCTCCGCCATTACAGTCTAAAATATCAATATAGTTAATTTCATCAAATTCATGCTTTAAGGCATATGCAGAGAATACTCCTGTCACACCCGGATCAAATCCACTTCCAAGTAAAGCTGTAATTCCAGCCTCTTTGAATTTCTCTCTGTATGCCCACTGCCATTTGTACTCAAATTTTGCTGTATCTTCTGGCTCATAGTTTGCTGTATCTACATAATGTGTCTTTGTTGCAAGACACGCATCCATAATTGTCAAATCCTGATATGGAAGTGCAAGATTTAATACAACATCCGGCTTAAATGAATTGATTAATTCTACAAGCTGGTCAACAGAATTCGCATCCACCTGTGCAGTGTGAATGATTGTCTTTGTCTTGCCTTCTAATTCTTCTTTTAATTTATCACATTTGCTCTTTGTTCTGCTGGCAATCATGATTTCTGTAAATTCATCACTATTCTGACAACATTTGTGAATTGCAACAGATGCAACTCCTCCACAACCAATAATTAACGCTTTTCCCATTTTAAAAGTCCTCCTTGTAAATCGTTTTAAGATATTTGCACCCTACCGCAATCAATAGTTCTCTGACTACCTTACACGCAACTGCTGTCGATGCTCCAGATGTGTCCAGAGTCGGCGCAAGTTCATTGACATCCATAGCTACGATATTTAATTTTGATGTCTGAATGATTGCATTTAGCAATGCAAGAAATGTCACCCCACCTGCCTCTGGTGTTCCTGTTCCCGGAAATACCGAAGGGTCTAAGACATCTAAATCAATCGTAAAGTACACCGGCGAATCACCAATCTCAGCGATTGCCTCTTTCAGTCCCTCAAATCCAAATTTATGGAGTGTCGTATGTTCTTTTGCCCAATAAAATTCTTCTTTTTCGCCACTTCGAATTCCAAACTGGTAGATATTTCCGTCTCCAACTATGTCCCAAATTCTTCGAATTACCGATGCATGCGATAACTTCACCGACAGGTACTCATCTCTCAAATCCGTATGTGCGTCAAAATGCACAATCTTAACATCTGGATATTTCTTATAAACCTCACGAAATGCTCCCAGTGTCACCAGATGTTCTCCGCCAATCATACATGGAATCTTGTCATTATCCAAAATCAGCTTTGTCTTCTCTCCAATCATATCAAGAGCAAGTTCTGTACTTCCAAATGGAAGTTCAATATCTCCTCCGTCAAAAATCTGCGTATCTGTAATTTCTTTGTCCTGATATGGACTGTAGACCTCAAGTCCATAGGACTCACCGCGAATTGCCTTGCTCGCAAATCTCGTACCCGGTCTGTAGGATGTTGTCGAATCAAACGGCGCACCAAATAATACAATTTTAGCGTCCTCAAAATCCGACTCACAGCCGATAAATGTCTCAATATTCTTCTTCCACATGTTCTAGTAACTCCTCTACATAATTTGGAAGTGCAAATGCACCATAGTGTAATTCTGTATTGTAATATCTTGTCTGAATTCCCCTCTGATTCCACCTGTCAGCATCAAAATTCTTTAATGGGTGATACTTCTTTGAGGCAAATCCAAACAGCCAGTGACCGGAAGGATAAGTAGGAATATGTGCCTGATAAATCTTGCTGATGTCAAAACTCTGAACAATTCTCTTGTGCGCTCTCTGCATTGCGCGCGCATCTTCTGTATAGAATGGACTCTCGTGCTGATTGACAATCATTCCATCTTCGGTCAGCGCCTTATAACAATTTCCATAAAATTCCTTTGTAAACAATCCCTCTCCCGGTCCAAATGGGTCCGTAGAATCTACAATGATAATATCGTATTCATTCTCCTTATTTCGAACAAATTTTAATCCATCCTGAAAATAGAGATGCACTCTCTCATCATCAAAATCCGTTGCTGTAAATGGCAAAAACTCCTTACACACATCAACAACCATCTCATCAATTTCAACCATATCAATCTGTTCAATCTCAGGATACTTTACAAGTTCACGAATGACTCCGCCGTCACCAGCACCTATTACGAGAACCTTTTTCACATTCGGATGAACTGCCATTGGCACATGAACCATCATTTCGTGATAGATAAACTCATCTTTTTCTGTCAGCATCATATATCCGTCCAGTGTCAGAAATCTTCCAAACTCCTCTGACTCAAATACATCAATTCTCTGAAACTCACTCTGACCGCTGTACAACTGCTTGTCCACTTTGATTGAAAACTTTACATTTGGTGTATGATTTTCTGTATACCATAATTCCATTGTATTATCTTCCCCCTTCTACAACAATGTTTAGTCTGTTTACCTCTAAATCCTCCGGTCCTGTCAGGAAACAGCCCTTTTCTTTTGCATATCGGATATAGTGAATAATTTCATCTGTGATTACCTCTCCCGGTGCAAGAATTGGAATTCCCGGCGGATAGCACATTACAAATTCTCCGCAGACCTTTCCTCTGGACTCCTCTAGAGGCACCATTTTTTTCTCGCCAAAAAAGGCATCTTTTGGGGATAACTGTACTTTCGGACTGATGTACTCATGATCCATCAAATCTGTCTTTTCTTTCTTAAATCTTCTGCGAATTTCTGCAAGTGCACTGGCAAGGCGCTCTATATCACGTTCTCTGTCTCCCACCGAGATATATGCCAGAATATTGTCAAGGTCACCAAATTCAATCTGAATCTCATATTCATCTCTCAGCTTGTCATAGACCTCAATGCCTGCAAGTCCCACCTCGTAAGTATTTACGGATAATTTCGTCACATCAAAATCAAATACCGAATCGCCATTAATAATCTCCTTGCTATATGCGTAATAATCGCCAATGGCATTGATTTCATCTCGCGCATACTGAGCCAGACCTCGTACTTTTTTAAAGATTTCCTGACCATGAAGTGCCAAATTTTTTCTCGAAATATCAAGACTTGACAGGAGAAGATAACTTCCACTTGTCGTCTGTGTCAGATTGATGACCTGTCTCACATAATCCGGATTGACATTCTTGCCGGTCAGTAGAATAGAACTCTGTGTCAGACTTCCACCTGATTTGTGCATACTGATTGAGGCAAAATCTGCCCCTGCATCCATAGCAGATACCGGAAGTTCATCATCAAAATAAAAGTGCGTTCCGTGTGCCTCATCAGCCAATACCATCATTCCATGCTCATGAGCCAGCTTTACAATACTTCTAATATCAGAACAGATTCCGTAATAAGTGGGATTATTTACCATGACAGCTTTTGCATCTGGATTTTCCCGAATCGCCCTTTCTACCTCGCTGACTTTCATTCCAAGAGAAATTCCAAGTCTCTTGTCCGAATCCGGATTGACATATACCGGAATGGCTCCCGATAGAACCAGTGCATTAATGGCACTTCTGTGCACATTTCTAGGCATGATAATCTTATCACCCTCTTTGCAGGTTGCCAGCACCATTGTCTGAACCGCACTTGTCGTTCCTCCGACCATATAAAAAGCATTTTCCGCATGAAATGCCTTTGCCGCAAGCTCCTGCGCCTCTTTGATAACAGAAACCGGATGACAGAGATTATCTAACATCTTCATCGAATTGACATCCACATTCATACAACTCTGTCCAAGAAAATTTGTGAGTTCCGGATTCCCTTTTCCATGCTTGTGTCCCGGCACATCAAAAGGTACAATTCGCTCTGTTTTCATAAGTTCAAGTGCCTCATAAATTGGCATCTTTTTTTGTTCATTTAACTGTTCTGTATTCAATTTTCCTCAAGTCCTTTTCTGTGTTATATATTATTATAATCCGTCAAAACCAGATAATGTCCGAACTATGTTCTGAGGGATTATGACAGCGTTTCTTTTAGTAGATATTCGTTCCACTAAATATTTCTATCATTTCTCTTCTAAGGCTATTTGTAATCTCCAATCTCTGTTTCGGCGGCAATTCATACACATCTGTATTAAACAAATAGTTCTGCAAATCAATCTCTTTGATTAACATCTTTGTATGAAAAATATTGGACTGATACACATTTATATCCATTGCATCATATCTCGCAAGCGTTTCATCGGAGATATAATCCTGAATTGATTTTATATCGTGGTCAATAAATAGTTTCTTTCCGTTCACATCTCTTGTAAATCCACGAACCTTGTAATCCATTGTAATAATATCGGAATCAAAACTTCCAATGAGATATTCCAATGCGAGCAATGGGGTAATCTCACCGCAGGTTGCAACGTCAATATCCACACGAAATGTTGCAATACTCGTATCCGGATGAAATTCCGGATATGTGTGAACGGTGATATGACTCTTATCCAGATGTGCAACCACTTCGTCTCCAGCCATAATTTCAGAACTCGGTTCTCCACTCATAGAGTGAACCATCTGCTCCTCTGCCATTAAAATGGTAACACTGGCTCCCTGTGGCTCATAATCCTGTTTCGATACACTGAGTACATGTGCCCCTATCATCTCCGCAATATGGCACAAAATGCTTACCAGTCTGTCTGAATTATACTGCTCATCCACATAGGCAATATAATCTTTCTGCTCCCTCTCTGTCTTTGCATAACAAACATCATAAATGTTAAAGCTCATTGATTTTGTTAAATTGTTAAATCCATATAGTTTTAACTTTCCGTTCATCTCTTTCTCCATTCACATATGTATAATGATATTATATCCTCAAAACCAAATTTATACTTAGTTTTGAATAGTAAAAAAATCAAGCATACCATATCTGATACACTTGATTATACATTCGAAAATCTTATTCCAGCGCTTAGAGTCTATATAGCATGAAATTACTTTTACTACTCTTACATAATAAACAAGTGCGTGCATAAAATGCATCAAACAAATGATAAAATAATTCCCGCAAGACTAACGCATGCGATTACATATGAGCTTCCTCACACTACCTTTGATTATAGTTTTTTTCAGACTAATTGTCAATTGAATTTTCATAGACATAAAGATAATCGCCAGTCATATTTTTATCTAGTCTTTTACGTTCTATCGCAAATTACATCACTAATTTTCTGATTATGCCATTAATACCTTTCAATCCCTATATTTGTATAAAAGAACTTTAAGATGTCCTGATAACTCATTCCGCTTGCCACCATAGATTTTACTGCTGTCTGACTCATACCTGCTCCATGTCCAAATCCTCCACCCACAAATGTAATCTCCTGCTCTTTGTTATCCACATCAAAAAATGCACTTGGAAGTGCCGACATCTTATTGTGGACTGTGCCATCATTTTTATGAATATCAACTCCATAGGGATTAAACAGATTTCGGATGACGGACTGGCTCTGAACCTTAACTGTCGCATCACTTCCATTTATGATTAATTCATTGATGACTCCGCCCTCTAGCCTGCTCATTACCGTGACTTTTTGCACATTTCCAACAGTTGTAATGGACTTTTTAATATAGGAATCCCCTGATTTCACAAGAATCTGATTTGGAAATCTGCTGCACATATCCCCCAGATGTTCATTGACAATATCGCTGATTTGCTGTTTGGTAAACGTAATATTCCAACGATACCATGAAGTGCCCTGATCAAAGCTCTTAAAATCTGAGCGGATAAATTTTGCAAACTCATCCTGATTGCTGAGATTAGGGCCTTTATTGTCCTTACACAATATCTTTTCTTTGACATATGGTTTCCCCTCTCCGCCCCAGATTCGTGCGCTTGTGGTACTTCCACACGAAGTTGCAAAAAAATAGGCATTTACGATTTCATCACCTGACTTCATAATTTCACCTTTTGTATCAGAAACCGCCTGAATTGCCACATCACTCTCACCCGAATTGTTGTAAACCTGATAATCTGTGCTGTCGTCCACCTGTGCTCCATAGACAGACAGTGTCTGATCTCCGAGATGACTGACTACATAACTTCTCGCACATACAGCCTGTACTTTTAGTGCCTCCACACCATAAGAAGACGGCATCTCACTCGGAACAACTGCATACAAATATTCTTCAATCGGCAGTTCATTGATTACCACCAGCCTGCCCTCATAATTAGATACCTCAATCTCCCCTCTGTACGAAGGCACTTCTCCATTTCTTGTGATGGATGACAAAGATATTTTTTGATTTTTATCTGCTGGTGAAATGCGAATTCTACCGTCTTTTAACATTTCATTATCAGGAAGAATTTCGTTTTGTGTGCCCGCCTGCTGCTCCACCAAATGACTTTCCAAATCGCCCTTTTGATTTTTCGTATAATAACTCAGTGTATATGCTCCCTCACATGAAACTTTCACACTATCGTGAAACAAGTCCTTAAATCCTGTACTTTTAATCAATACTCGAACTGTTTTTTCCGGTTGTTCAGACTTTTCTTTTTTCTTCATAACAGCACAGATTTTTTTGTCTGCTACAACAAAATGAAGATTTTCATCACCAACCTTTAATATACTTCCATCTCCCAACTCCATCTTTTCTTCTCCTGCATTTTTGACATATCTGCAAGTCTCAGAAAGCTGTATTTTTCCATATCCCTCAATTTCAATCTGTTCCGGCTCCAGTGACAATACTTTTCCGCTGATTGCATCTCTTTTTGTGTAAATCTTGGTAATATTGCCACGTCTGACACATATATCACACAGCGTATTGGTATTTTCTATTGAAATGCCCTTGATGTGAAATATTCGCTCCACTCCACCGAGAGATACAGTCATTTTATGTTTTTCTTTCTGTGTCACAAACACATTCTTATAAAAAGGATTTGCCTTTTTCATTTTCGATACAAAAATAATTCTGTTATTTCTGACTGTTGCATATATCTCCTTGTCCATTCCCAATTTCTCTATATCTGTATAAATATAATTTCCCGAATCTGTGACTATCATTTTTTCATTGTCCGAATCTGCAAGCATAAATATCTGTAATTTTTTTTCTTCAACAGTCTCTTCCATGCCCTGTTGTTTTAACATATAATGTAAAATTTTTTTCCAGTTTTCCCTTGTGATTTTTTCGTCCGATTTTCCAGATGTAATACGTCCATTTTTTATGTTTAATTTTTTTAATATCCGTTTTACATCACCGTATGTAATATACTTTCCGGAATACTGTTTTTCTTCTGTCAAATTTTCCTCATAGAGATGATTGATACTATAGACAGCCTCTTTTACAGTCAGGAATTCCCTGTGTGACTTTCCACTAAATATTTTCACAGCCAAAAATAAAACACATACAATACAAATGACGACAACAATTCTCTTCTTCATACTTCCCCCTGCTTGAATCTTTTTTACATTGTATGTCCTGTTGAAAAAAAAATTACTATTACTTGAAATCGCTTGACTCTGAATAATGCAAATAGAGCCAGTTAACAAATGTTAACTGACTCTACCCTTATATGCCCAAAATGCCGGTTCCTGTGTTTTGAGTCCTAGCAACGCTAGGTGGGTTACCGCACTTGATATATCTGTAGTCCACTCAGAGGAGGCATTACATTGTACCAATGATCTAGGAATCCCGATTCAAAAATGTAGGTTCAAAATAACAGGAGTTGTCGCACATCCCAGGTTTGTATATAAGATTTAATGTATCTTTAGTATACTCTATTTTATGTTTTAAATCAATAAAAAATTCAAAACTTTTCATGAATTTTATGTGAATTTTTTACAATTTAGAATCCATCAAACTCCTGATTGTCGAACTTTGTTCTGAACTGTTATAGGAATACTAATTCTTGCCAAACTCTGAAAGTTTTAATTCCGGATTTCGCTCAAGTACCATATTCACGCTCCATGAATTGACAAACAATAAGAGTGGATTATCCTTTAAATCTTTAATCTTCTTCATATCCGATGTTCCGGAAATCGCATTTACATTAATCTCATCTTTATTCTCAATCCATCTGATATGTTCATATGGCAGCTGCTCTAATTTAATTTCTACGTTATACTCATTCTCAAGTCTGAATTTTAATACATCAAACTGAAGTACACCTACGACTCCGACAATAATTTCTTCCATTCCGGTGTTGAACTCCTGAAAAATCTGAATAGCACCTTCCTGCGCAATCTGATTGATACCTTTGACAAACTGTTTTCTCTTCATGGTATCCATCTGTCTGACTCTCGCAAAATGCTCCGGTGCGAATGTAGGAATTCCCTCAAACTCGAACTTTTCATTTGACGTACATAATGTGTCTCCAATAGAGAAAATGCCAGGGTCAAATACACCGATAATATCTCCTGCATACGCCTCTTCCACAATATGTCTCTCCGAGGCCATCATCTGCTGTGGCTGTGATAATTTCACCTTTCTTCCACCCTGTACATGATTTACTTCCATTCCGGCAGTAAACTTACCTGATGTAATTCTCATAAATGCAATTCTGTCTCTGTGTGCCTTGTTCATATTTGCCTGAATTTTAAATACAAATGCCGAAAAATCCGGTCTGAATGGATCAATATCTCCAATATTTGATTTTCTGCTGAGTGGTGAGGTAGTCATCTTTAAGAAATGCTGCAAGAAATTCTCCACACCAAAATTTGTAAGAGCAGAACCGAAAAATACGGGTGTCAGCTCTCCTGCACGAATTAAATCAAGGTCATATTCCGAACTTGCTCCATCTAAGAGTTCCAAATCTTCGTTTAATTTCTCATACAAATCATCGCCCATATGCTCAATTAATTCATCATGATTTTTCTCATCAAATTCAATGACACTTGTCTCTAACTGTTTCTGACCATTCATCTCAGCTTTAAATGTTGTAACCTGATTTTCTGCTCTCTCATAGACTCCCTTAAAAGCCTTTCCAGAGCCAATTGGCCAGTTGATTGGACATGTATCAATTCCGAGAACATTCTCAATATCCTCTAAGAGGTCAAACGGGTCTTTCGACTCACGATCCATTTTGTTAATAAATGTAAAAATTGGAATGTGTCTCATCACACAAACCTTAAACAACTTGATGGTCTGTCGCTCAACACCCTTTGAGGCATCAATTACCATAACAGCGGAATCTGCTGCCATAAGAGTACGATACGTATCCTCTGAGAAATCCTGATGTCCCGGAGTATCGAGAATATTGATACAATAACCTCCGTAATTAAACTGCATAACAGAAGAGGTTACAGAAATACCTCTCTCCTTCTCAATCTCCATCCAGTCAGACACTGCATGTTTTGCAGTCTTTTTTCCTTTTACAGAACCTGCAAGATTGATTGCTCTTCCGTATAACAAAAACTTTTCTGTCAGTGTTGTCTTACCTGCATCGGGATGCGAGATAATTGCAAATGTTCTCCTCTTTTTAATCTCTGTATTCAAATCAGACATAATAATTTTATCCTTCCTGAGCTAATTTTTTAGACAAAAATGGTGTCGTCAATTCTTTTGAGAATATATACATATTAGGATCAGATTCACCCTTTTTACACTGTAAATTCTGTAAAATTTCAATGGATTTTGCATTAATTCCCGCCATAACCGGATTATCCTCTTTGTAGTTGTGAATAACCATGTATGGTCTTGGGTGGAATGTGTAAGTAAAGTGATTGTCCATTGTAATCCAGATAAATCCTCCGACAATAATATCCTCTAACAAATTGCCGCGCAATGGATCCAAATCCTTTGGATCAAAGACATCAAATGACATACGAATTCTCTTCGCCTCTTTTGCGTAACTTGGATCGTGATTAAATCTCATCGCACCAATAATCTGTCTCGTCTTTCTGTTATAGATATTAAGGTATATGGTTGGACACATATGATTATCCTTTCTATCTATCTCCTCCACTGTAAAAAATACATCTCCCATGTGTTGTAACATACGAACTACCTCCTCATACTATAATTGTACAATGTGCCTCTCAATCATTTTACAACGATTTGCACATTACACCTGCATCTCTCCACCAGATTAGTTCTTCTCCACTACCTCTCCGGCTTTTTTATATATTGAACCAGCAGGAACATATCCTCTCACCATAGACAATGGATATACATTGCTGTGACTTCCAATAACTGTTCCTGGGTTTAATACACTGTTACATCCAACTTCGACATAACTTCCAAGAATTGCCCCCAATTTCTTGAGTCCTGTCTCTATCTTTCCATCTTTAGTTTTAATTGTAACAAGCGATTTATCTGATTTCAGATTTGATGTAATCGAACCTGCTCCCATATGTGATTTATAAGATAATACGGAGTTTCCAACATAATTATAATGTGGTGTCTGAACACAGTTAAATAAAATAGAACTCTTTAACTCTGTCGAATTTCCAACGACACAATTTTTGCCGACAACTGCTGCGCCCCTGATAAAAGCACAGTGTCTTACCTCCGCGTCCTCGTCAATGATGAGTGGTCCATTTAAAAATGCAGTAGGTGCTACCTTTGCAGATTTTGCTACCCATATATTTTCTCCTCTGCACTCAAATTTATCCTCTGGGAGAGTCTTGCCAAGAGCGATAATCTTCTCATCCAATCCCTCAAACACTTCCCACGGATAAGTCAGTCCCTCAAAAAAATCTTTTGCAATGGTCTGCTCTAAATCTAATAAATCTTTTATTTCTAACATGTTTCCATTCTCCCAACCACTGACATATGCTCTCTTTAAATTAAGCATATGCCAGTTTTTTATTTTCAAACAATCGGTAACCTGACTGTTTTGTTCAATCCTGCATTTACCTGATTACTCTACCGTTACTGACTTTGCCAGATTTCTAGGCTGATCCACATCACAGCCCTTTAACACTGCTGTATAATATGCGATATACTGCATTGGAACTGCTGCAAGCATTGGCATCAGAACATCCTCCATAACTGGAAGTGTAATCAGATGATTGGCAACATCCTTTCCAATTTCTGCATCTTCTTTGCAGATGACAGTAACCTTTGCTCCTCTCGCCTTTACCTCTTTGACATTGCTGATTGTCTTTTCCAGTAAATCTGACTGAGTAGCAACTGCAATGACTGGCATATCATCTGTAACAAGAGAAATAGTTCCATGCTTTAACTCGCCTGCCGCATAGGACTCTGAGTGAATATAAGAAATTTCTTTTAACTTTAATGAGCCTTCCATACTGAGCGCATAGTCAAGTCCTCTTCCGATATACAATAAGCTGTCTGCATTGACTAATCTCGATGCAATAAACTGACATCTCTCTTTTAATACCAGCACTTCACTGAGTCTGTCAGGAATCTCGACAAGCTGTTTCGTGAGTTCCATACATCTCTCTTTTGTAATCTTTCCTTTTGCATAGGCAATCTCAAATGCGAGCAGATACATGATACTCAACTGTACCGAATATGCCTTTGTTGATGCAACAGAAATCTCAGGACCTGCATGAGTATAAATGACAATATCCGCCTCTCTCGCAATGGTAGAACCCTTTACATTGACGATGGAAAGGGTTGTTGCCCCTCTCTCTTTTGCAAGTTTCAGTGCTGCATAAGTATCTGCCGTCTCTCCGGACTGTGATACTAATATCACTAAATCTCCCTCTTCAATCAGCGGATCTCTATATCTGAATTCTGAGGCAATATCAACAGTAACTTCTATTCTCGCCAGTTTTTCAATAATATATTTTCCGACAAGTCCTGCGTGCATTGCAGTACCACATGCCACAATGAAAATTCTTCTGTAGTTTTTGAGCATTTCGATGGTAAGACCACTTTCCTCTAAATAAGGCATACCGTCCTGAATTCTAGGAGAAATTGTTGTCTTGATGACAGATGGCTGCTCATTGATTTCTTTTAACATAAAGTGAGCATATCCGCCTTTTTCTGCCGCATCTACATCCCAGTCTGCTGTGAGAACTTCTTTCTCAATCTCTTCATTTTCCGGTGTGACAACCTTCACCCCATCTCTCTTTAACACAGCAATCTCACCCGGCTCAAGTAAATAATAGTTCTTTGTATATTTCAAAATTGGTGTGACATCAGAGGCAATAAAATTCTCATTTTCGCCAAGTCCCACAATCAGCGGACTCTCTTTTCTCACTGCAAATAACGAATCCGGAAAATCACGGAACATAATACCAAACGCATAAGAACCTCTGACCTTATCCATCATCTTTCCAATTGTCTCAATCGGATTGCCATCATAGTAATAATCGAGCAATTTTGCCACAGTCTCAGTATCTGTCTCACTCTCAAATCCATATCCCTGAGCAATCAAAAATTCTTTAATCTGCTTATAGTTTTCAATAATTCCGTTGTGAACAATAGATACTCTCTTATTTCCATGCGGATGAGAGTTAATATCAGATGGTTCTCCATGTGTTGCCCATCTTGTATGACCAATACCACAGTGACCAGATGGTTTTCCATCCTTTGCCATTTTCTCCTCTAAGTTGTCTAATTTTCCCTTTGATTTTTCAACGACAATCTTGCCATTTTGAAATACCGCAATTCCTGCCGAATCATATCCTCTATATTCCAGTTTGCGAAGTCCATCAACCAAGACATCTGCACACTCTCTGTCTCCGATATATCCAACGATACCACACATAATATGTCCTCCTTGATAAAATAGTATATATTTTTATCTATATTATAATTATAATAGCAAATTTCTTCGTACTATGTACTGAAAATTTATAAATTTATGGTAAATATTCAGAACCAAGTTCGAAAATGCTACGCATTTCCTCACTGTGGTTTCTCGCCAAATGATTTCAATTAAAATTCTGTTCTTACGAGCAAACTCGCCCCATAATTTCACTTGAAATCGCTTGGTTCTGAACAGTTACAATTTATGAATAATTTGTTGAAACTTCCTTAAATTTATGAATCATTACTCCTTCCATGTTCGAATTTGCAACAGCAGCCGTTCTTCTTCGGATAAAGCCTTCCAACTTATCCTGATATTCCTGCTCTTCAATTTGACCTTCTGAGAGTAATGTAAGTCCTTTTTCCCAGCTTGCTGTGAGTTCCGGACTAAGTAAAGGATTCATTGCCACCTCCAACACTTCATAGACCACTTCTCCAAACTGCGTTGGAGTAATAATCTGTGTTTTGGGATTCAGCGAAAGATACTTGATATTGACCAGTTTTTTTAAAATCTCTGCTCTTGTAGCACTCGTTCCAATACCACTGCCTTTAATCTGCTCTCTGAGTTCTTCATCCTCAATGAGCTGTCCTGCTGATTCCATTGCAAGAATAATCGAACCTGAATTATATCTCTTTGGTGGTGATGTTTTACCCTCTTTTATATTTAGTTCATTGCATAACAGTTTATCATTTTTCTTGAGTATTTTCAATGAATTTATCGATTCCTGATCGAGCATTTTATCTCCGCCCAAATCTTCATTGCCATCTTCGTTTTTGCCTGAGTCATTTGTTTCTTTTTTTGGCGGATTGGCAACGAGCAGATAGCCCGGCTTTACCATAACCTTAAAAGATGCAAAGAAAAGTTCCGTATACTCCTTCTCCTGTTCCTTTAACGGCATAGAAAGCTTTATCATCAGTTTTCGATACATTGCAGGCGGATAAAAAATACTTAAAAATCTTCTTGCAATCACCTCATACACACTGCTATGCAAGTCAGATAATGTCTTTAAATTGCCAATTCCCTGTCCGGTCGGAATAATCGCATAATGATCCGTAAT
>ONXS01000083.1 GCA_900321855.1 uncultured Eubacteriales bacterium
GATAGTTTTTTGACATTCCCCATACCTGGTCTGTGTAATACTTATAATTGACGGCTCTCTTCTTATCCTTATCTTCGATACGTCTGAGTGGTTTGTCTTTACTCTCACCATATAAGTCTACAATACGCTTTGCACGAAATTCTTTGTCCGCATGAACATACACATTCAAAACATCCTTTCGCTCTCTTAAAATATAGTCCGCACATCGTCCTACTATGACACAATCTTCATTTTTGGCAATCTCAAGTATGATTTCTCTCTGAACATTCCAGAGATAGTCACTCACTGACATTCCGTTAATGGTTCTTCCAACAAATGCGTAAGAGAAGATATTTTTTCCCGGAGCATATTCGCCCTGTTCTTCAATAATCTTCTTATTATATCCTGTCTTTTCTACAATTTTATCAATAATTTCTTTATCGTAAAATTGATAACCCAGTCGCTCTGCAAGTGCTTTTCCAATGGTTCTTCCGCCACTTCCAAATTCTCGGCTGATTGTAATAATTCGTTTCTTCATCGGCTCAACCTCCTAAATAAAACTACTTTTATTTTTCAAAAATATATGACAACCGCACATTTTTAATATTGATTCGGCTGTTTTCCCAGCATTTACATCTGCTCAATTTTATTTTTTCTGATTCTTCTCATCAAAATTACTGCAATGAGTGTGGTCAGTCCCTCAGCGATAATAAATGTGCTCCATACCATCCATAATTTTCCATGATTTGCTTTTGCAATCTGTGCAAATCCCCATGCCACCGGAAGTACAAATAAAAACTGTCTGCACACAGAGATAATCAGTGATTCCAGTCCGCCATCCAGTGCCTGAAAGATTCCCTGAAATGCAACATTTGCTCCAGCACACAGAAAACTGATTGATACAATTCTCATGGCACTGATACACATATTCTGTGTTTCTCCCGAAAGTCCAAAAATTCCTGTAAATGGTATTGCGAGAACTTCTAACAATACAAGTCCAATCAACATAATTGCCAATGTGTCAATCATTCCATACTTGATGCCGTCATTGACACGTTCCTTACTTCCCATTCCGTGATTAAATGACACAATTGGAGTAATCGAATCTCTAAGTCCAAATGCGGCAAATAAAATAAACTGCTGAATCTTATAATAAAGTCCATATGCCGTGACTGCATTTTCGCTGATGGAACCAAGAATAATATTAAGCCCATAAGTCATAATTGACATCAACGCCTGTGCAATAATTGCAGGAAGTCCAATTGCATAGATTCCTTTTATAATCTGTCCCGATGGTTTCATATAAGAAAAGCCATTTTTGATTTCTTTATCCTTTGTAAAGTGGAACAACAATCCAAGTCCGGCAGACACAAGCTGTCCGATAACAGTTGCCCATGCAGCACCATCTACACCCATCGCAGGCAGTCCAAGTAATCCATAAATTAAAATCGGATCAAGAATAATATTCGTTGCCGCTCCTGAAATCTGTGCAATCGTAGAATAATTACTTCTTCCCGTTGCCTGCAATAATTTTTCCATAATATTAAAACAGGTAATTCCCATAGACACAATACAGCAGATTCTTAAATAGCGAATTGCCATACCAATAATTTCCGGATTCTTTGTCTGCGAAGTGACAAACGCCTTCACACCAAATATTCCAAATATCAGAAAACAGGCATAAATGACAAATCCCAGAAAAAATGTATTTCCTGCCACTTTACTCGCTTTTTGTGTATCGCCTTGTCCCAGACTCTTTGACAACAGCGCATTCATACCGACACCTGTTCCAATTCCAATCGCCACCATAAACATTTGCACTGGAAAAGCAAGTGTCAGTGCATTGAGTGCTGCCTCTCCACCTTTCATGTTCGCAACAAATATGGAATCGACAATATTATATGCTGCCTGCATCATCATAGATAGAATAATTGGCAATCCCATATTCAAAAGTAATTTTTTGACCGGCATTTCAGCCATCTTGTTCATTTTTACATCTCCTTTCCTGTTTTGGGGCCTCGTTCGTTTCACCTAATAAAACTCGGTCCACACGATAGATTGCACGTTTTGTGAACAATCTATTGTCAATAAAAAAAGCGAACGCGTAAGTTGTCTGGACTTACGCATTCGCTACTCAACGCTATTGTTTTATCATATTTTTCTAAAAAAAGTCAAGATAATATTTTCATATAATTTTTAATTTTCTTTATTTGGAAAATATTTATGAATTTTCATCCAAAATTCCTCTACATCAATTGGCTTACTTAAATGTTCATTCATACCTGCCGCCATACTTTTCTCTACATCCTCTGAAAATGCGTTGGCACTAAATGCTATAATCGGTATTGTCTTTGCATCTTCTCTTGTCATAGCACGAATATTCATTGCCTCTTCAATTCCATCCATAACCGGCATCCGAATATCGGTGAGTATCAAGTCGTAGGTTTGCGGAGGATTAGAGGAAAACTTTTCAATGGCACACTTACCATTTTCAGCAGTATCTACAAATGCACCTTTTTCTGTCAAAATCTCAGATGCAATATCTCGATTTAACAGACTGTCGTCCACCAACAAAACTTTTAATCCCGCAAGTGAAATTTCCTGTTTTCTCTGCTCACCCTCTCTCATTTGCAAGTCAATTTTTAGAGGAATCACCACAGTACAGGTTGTGCCCACACCGGATTTACTCTCAATTTCAATCGTTCCACCCATCAAATCCACCAGTTCTTTTGTAATTGCCATTCCAAGTCCCGTTCCCTTTCGCTCAGAAACAATTGCATTATCTTCTCTTGCAAAGGTATCATAAATATGTTCCAAAAATTCCTGTGACATTCCGATTCCATTATCCTTTACAGTCAGCACAAATTTACTGTTGTCTGCATCTACTTCCTGCTCCTCAACTGTTACTTTTACATATCCATTTGTTCGATTATACTTTATGGCATTGCTGATGATATTCATTCCAATACGATGAATATGTTTTGGACTGCCATATACATATGGATGAGTAATTCGAACGTCTGACTCATAAAATACATTTGCCTCATCTGCTAACAACAGATTTGTTGAGTGTGCTTTTTCAAATAGTTCGGTCACAGAAAATGATTCCACTCGCAGTTTCTCTTTCCCACTCTCCAGACGACTCATCTCTAGCACATCATTTAAAAGCATTTCAAGCTGTTTACTTGCCTGCGAAATCTTATACAAAGATTCTTTTGCATCCTTTCCACTTTCCAACTGACGCATGGCAATATGCGTCATTCCAGCTATTCCACTCATTGGTGTTCGAATATCATGACTCATTTTTGCAAGAAATTCCGATTTCGCCATATTTGCATAATCCGCCCGCTCTCTCGCCTCAATCAGTTTTTCCTCTGCTATTTGTGCACTTCGCAGATAGATAAGAAAGATGATAATAATTGTCATAATAACAATAACAGAAATGGTGAACACCAACATTGCATGTTTTTCAATAAACTTTTTGAGACTGTAATCCTGCTCGTATTGAGTATTCATCATTAAGGCATTATAAATTGTCTTTTTATCGCATGAGACAATTCCTTCATTCAGCAAATCAAGCAGTCCCACATTGCCCCTTGCAACACCATAACAGAGTGGAACATCATGAATATTTAAATCTACAGCCTGCAATCCTTCATATAGGTCACTGTTTGCCATCAAGTCATATAAATAAAAAGAATCCAGTTCAAAAAACACATCTGCCTTTCCAGATTTTACCCCCTTTAGACATTCTTCTTTTGAATTAAAATAAACATATTCATTTTCACGATAAAGTGTTTTGACTGTGCTCTCAGACATATGGCTGCTGCTATTGATTGCAATTTTCCAGTCCTCCGGCGGCAGTTTCTTCTTATAAATCATTCGGTATCCATCCGTGTACAACTCATGTGTCAATACCACATTCTCCTGTTCTGCATAATAAATGTTGCCTCCATATGGCATTGCAACATCAATTTGCCCCGAATGGAGTGCTTTTAACATTTCATCATAAGTACGAAATGCAGTTGTATTTAAGCGAATCTCATACTGGTCACATATACTTTTTAATACATCATGAAAAATACCTGTAAAATGTCCATTTTCTATCGCTGTATAGGGATGATAATCAGCAATATATCCGGCTCGAATCTCAGAATGTCCCTCTTTCCACTCCTGTGCTATATCAGAAAGCCCCGATCCTCTGTTTACAATTGCATTTTTTAAATACTCATCATAAACTTGCTGAAAATACCCATTTTCAGTTGTCTCAATCTGGCGCATCGCTATATTTACATCGCTGAGTAAATCTGGTCTTTTTTTCGACACAGCAATATAAAAATTCTCTTCTTCCATCTTTGCTCCAACAATTCTCGGATTAAAGGACTGTACTCCAATAATGGCATCATAAGATGAAAATACAGCATCCACCTCATGTTTTCCAAGTCCCTCTAATACATCTAAATCCTGTGAATATTCAACAATATCACAAGAAATATGATGTTCTTTTCGATAATTCTCAAAAAAATTCTGTGCATAAGAGGACTGCAACACACCAACTTTTTTTCCATTTAAATCAGATGCTGTATAGATTTCATGATTGTCTGGGTGCACCATAATATAAAATTCTGCTGTACCCTCTGCAATATCAGAGAAGAACAAATAATCAGCCCTCTCCTCTGTATAAATCATGTCTCCCATGACATCAATTTGCCCTTCTTTCAGCATCTCTAAAATCTGATTAAATTCTGCATAGACATACTCTAACTTCCAATTTGCATAGCCCGCAATTTTCTGACAATGCTCATAACAATATCCGGTTTTCACCTGTCCTTCTTTTCCATCCATATTTGAATTTGAAATACAATATCCAATTCGCACTGTCTTTTCTGTATTTTTCACAGTTTCATTATCGCTTGCTGCCGCGACATTTGTGTGTATTGGCACGAATAAAAACAGAACTGCTATTACAACTGCCATTATTACACTATTTCTCTTTCTCTGCTGTATTTTAAAATTCATAGCCATCCCCTCTATTTTCATTTTTTAACCTAAATATTTTTCTCCTCAGAAAGTATATCTCAATTTTACAGAATACAGTTTGTGATGTCAAGAATTGCCATTTCGATTTTAGATAATTCACATAACTACGAGAAACTCACCTGCAAGTATTGACACCTCCTTTGTGTCAGAACAAAAAAGACAGCCTGTAACACTTGTCACAGGCTGTCAATCCTTGCACAGCGTTTATCTCAGTAGTGAATATTCTCTTACTTAGATAATCGATTTATGCTGTCTAATGAGACTAGAATACAGGAACAACTGCTCCATCGTAATTCTTTTCAATATAGTCTTTTACTTTGTCTGACTGAAGAGCTTCTACTAAAGCTTTTGTCTTTGCTGAATTTTCATTTCCTTCTTTTACTGCAATGATGTTTGCATATGTTGTAGCTCCTACAGAATCTGCTGACTCAACTACAATTGCATCTTTAATTGTGAGTCCGGCATTTAATGCGTAATTTCCGTTGATTGCTGCAATGTCAACATCCTTGATTGTTCTTGCAATCTGTGCTGCCTCGATTTCCTGAATATCAAGCTCTAATGGATTTTCAACAATATCAAGCTTTGTAGCCTGAACGCCAACGCCATCTTTTAATTTGATTAATCCGTTTGCCTCAAGTAAAAGTAAAGCTCTTGCCTCATTTGTTGTATCATTTGGTACAGCTACTGTTGCACCTTTCTGTAAATCATCAAGTTTGCTTGTCTTACCTGCATAAATTCCAAATGGCTCGTAGTGAATTGATGCTACAGATGCTAAATGTGTCTTATTCTCTGCATTAAAATCATCCAGATATGGTTTGTGCTGGAAGAAGTTTGCATCAATTTCTCCATTTTCAAGTGCATTGTTTGGAAGTACATAATCGTTGTACTCTACAATTTCAAGTTTGTATCCCTTGTCTTTTAATTCATCTTCTACCACTTTTAAAATCTCTGCATGAGGTGTTGGTGATGCACCAACTTTGATTACTTTGTCATCTTTTTTCTTACCGCAGCCTGTAAATACTGCTGCGACCAATGCTGTTGCTAAAACTGCTGATACTAATTTTTTCTTAAAATTCTTTTTCATAATATTCTACCTCTCTTTTCTATATTTATATCTCAGCTAGAGATTGTCTCTCACTGAGACTGATTTATGATATTCCCTGCTTAATATAAGTATAGGGATTTTATCTCTGAGACAAAATGAATTGTGATTTATTTTAAATCTTTATTTTAATCTCTTATCAGTTCGATTTACATATCTGATTCCAAGTTCCTGTACAACCTGTACAATAATGACAAGGACTGCACATGTAATCAGCATGACATCTGTGTTATATCGGTAATAACCATAATTTACTGCGATTGCTCCAAGTCCGCCACCGCCAGTAAATCCTGCCATTGCGGAGTATCCAAGAATTGTTGCAAATGCAATCGTCACACCAACCATTAAAGAAGGTCTTGCTTCTGGAAGTAACACTTTCTGAATAATCTGCCATTTTGAAGAACCCATTGCCTCGGCTGCCTCAACAACTCCCGGGTCCACTTCTTTTAAGGAAGATTCTACAAGTCTTGCAACAAATGGTCCTGCCGCAATGACTAATGGTACAATCGTTGCATCACTTCCGATTGAAGTTCCAACTACCATTCTTGTAAACGGAATCAATGCGACCAAAAGAATTAAAAATGGAACAGACCTCAGAATATTAATAATAGTTCCTGTCACAAAATGAATTGGTCGGTTTCTGCAAATTCCATTTTTATCTGTAATAAATACAATAATTCCAAGTGGGATTCCGATGACATATGAGATTACCGTTGAGATAAGAACCATGTAAAGTGTCTCCCACAAACCATCCAAAATTAGATTTGCCAGTACATCTGCACCTAATTTACTCATAATGAACACCCTCCCTCTTCAAATATTCCTTGATTACTTTCTGTTTTTCCTTGTCATTCGGAAGTTCGATTAACATCTGTCCATATGCCTTCCCGCCAATATTTTCCGTATTAGCACCTAAAATATTAATCAGACTTCCTGTCTCTATCGTCAGTGTTGAGATAACCGGTGTAAACGATGACTGACCATCAAATGCAATTCGCAAAACATTTTCCGGATTTACTACAGATTCATCTAGTCTAAGCTGATTTTCATTTGGAAGAACCAGCCTTTTCGCAGTCTCAGACTTTGGTTTTAAGAACAGGTCTTTGACTGTTCCA
>ONXS01000001.1 GCA_900321855.1 uncultured Eubacteriales bacterium
AGCCGATTTTAAAATCAACATACGGTGTCATTGTGTATCAGGAGCAGGTTATGGACATTTGTCGAAAACTAGCTGGATTTACGATGGGACAGGCGGATTCGATTCGTAAGGCAATGGGTAAGAAGATTGAGTCTATTCTACAACAGTTTCAGCCGTATTTTATAGAGGGTTCTGGAGATGATATTGATGAGCACACAGGAAAACCATTTGGTATTCCCGGTTGTGTGTCAAAAGGAATTCCAAAAGAGGTTGCAGAAGTAATCTGGAAGAAGATGGCAGACTTTGCAAAATATGCGTTTAACAAATCACATGCAGCAGTTTATGCAGTGCTTACTATATCTTCCGCATGGATTAAATATTATTATCCGGCAATCTATATGAATGCGATGATGAATACATTTATTGCATCGAACAAATTAAAAACTTATATTTCGGCAACCAAAAAGATGGGAATTAAGATTTTACAGCCAGATGTCAATGAATCTGATTATTTATTTAAAGTGGTGTCACCAAATGAGATTCGATTTGGTCTGTTTGGACTTTCGAATGTCGGCTCTGAGATTACAAAATCAATTGTAAGTGTTCGAAAGGAATATGGAAAATTTACAGATGTTCAGGATTTTGTGGAGAAGATGATGCATGGTGCCGGTGCTACGAGAAAGGTTATGGAGAGTCTGATTTACAGTGGAGCATTTGATTTCGCAAAGGGTTCAAGACAGGCAAAACTTGTAGTGGTAGACAGTGTGCTGGATGCTACAAAGAGCAAAAAGGCAGATATTTTAAGTGGTCAGATGAGTCTGTTTGATATGGGATTTCTCGATGAATCAGAGATTCAGAAATCAAAAGTTGCAATTCCTGATATGGAGGAACTTCCAAAGAGGGAAAAACTGGAAATGGAGAAGAAGTTCGCAGGCTTTTATGTGACAGAGCATCCAATTGATACATTTGATGAAGTTTTGAAAGATTGTGATATTATGGAGGCATCTCTTTTTGAAGAGGAAGTAATCGATGATGAGGGCGAGACAGTTTCATTTTCAAGAGAGGGAGATGTCAAAATTGCCGGAATTGTGGAGAAATGCCGTATTCTTTATACAAAAAAAGATGGAAGTCCTATGAAAACATTTGTGATTGAGGACCGTTCCGGAGAAGTGGACTGCATTATGTTTACAAAAGTTTACAGCCAATATGGTGATTTGATAGAGGATGGAAGTCTGCTTTGTGTCAAGGGAAAATATTCTATGAGAGATGACAGAGGGCAGATTATTGTAAACTGTGTTTGTAATCTCGATGAGATTGATGTAAATTTTGTAAATGCCAAGAAAATATATCTCAAAGCTGAGACAAAATATGATATCAATCGATACAGGGAAGTTGCTGCAAATTTAAAGACAGGAGATATTCCTGTACTTGTGCAGTATGACAAAAAGTTATATACGATTGATGAATATGTCGCAGCGGATATGGAGAGTTATATGGAACTCTTAAATGTGGCAGGAAGAAATCATATTTTATTTAGATAGTTTATCATGGTTTACAAATGAAAAATGTAAAATAATGAAAGAATAGACAGGTTTCATATTGTAAACCATGAAAAATAAAATCAAGGGAGGTTTTTACTATGAACAAGAAGGCAATGTACAACTTAACTTATGGACTCTTTGTTCTCACTGCAAAAGAGGGGGACAAGGACAATGGCTGTATTATTAACACAGCAGCGCAGGTAACAACGGAGCCAAACCGTATCACCATTGCAGTCAACAAGAGCAACTACACGCATGACATGGTGATGAGAACAGGAGAATTTAATATCTCAATTCTCACAGAAAATTCAAAGATGGCAACTTATAAGCACTGGGGATTTGCAAGTGGAAGAGATGTAAACAAGATGGATGGACTGGAAATTGACCTCGGTCAGCCTGCATCGGATGAGATTGCAATCCAGTACAGAAGGTCTGCAAATGGAATTATATTCCTCACAAAAGAGACAAATACCTATATCAGTGCAAAGGTCGTTCAGACGGTTGACCTCGGAAGTCATACGTTGTTTATCGCAGACGTGACAGATGCAGAGGTACTCTCAGACGATAACTCCGTGACTTATGGATATTATCAGAAGAACATCAAACCAGCACCAGAAAAAACTGGGGATAAGAAAGGATTTATCTGCACTGTATGCGGTTATATTTATGAGGGAGAGACACTGCCGAAAGACTTTATTTGTCCGATTTGTAAGCACCCGGCAGATGATTTTAGACCACTGTAGAGTGAGTGGATTTTGATACTTTTAGTGATTATCAATTAGCTTTAAGATGATGAATTTTCTGTGTTGTAGAAAAGTAATGCAAGAACATATAGGATGTGATTGCAAATATGATTTGGAGAATGAAGTAAAATTAAGGGAGCAATCTCGTATTCTCTCTTGCAATCTCTACAGTTATCTGCTATAATGAACTTTACGAAAAGGTCGTGAAGAGGAATAGTAATTGTAAGACTGATTTCAGAGAGTTGCCGGGTGGTGTGAGGCAATAGAAGAATTATGATGAACTCGCCTCGGAACTGTCACCTGAACGATGTATTCTATACATATGGCAGATATATTTAGTAGGCGTGAACGGAGTCTCACCGTTATAGGAGAAGGACATGGAAGTGTCTGATGAGTGTATAAGTGATAACTTATGAATTAGAGTGGTACCGCGGAGAATATACCTTCGTCTCTAGTTGCTTATTCGTGAGCGGCTATTGACGAAGGTTTTTTTAGAGTAATAGAGTAACGGCTCTCTAATAGAGTTGCTTTACTTCGTAAATCAAGCTATATCACGCAGGTATGTTGTATTAGATAATAAAATAATAGTAAAGGAGATTGAAACAATGGAGAATTACAAGAAGTATTCGAGATCGTATTTTTTACCACCAGTTGTAACATATGACTGGGTGAAAAAGGATTATGTAGATAAGGCACCTATCTGGTGTAGTGTGGATTTGAGAGATGGTAATCAGGCGTTAATTGAGCCAATGAGCTTAGAGGAGAAATTAGAGTTTTTCGAACTCCTTGTTAAGATTGGTTTTAAAGAGATTGAGATTGGTTTTCCGGCAGCATCTGAGACAGAATTTGAATTTACAAGAGCGCTGATTGAGAGAAATATGATTCCTGATGATGTTACGATTCAGGTATTAACTCAGGCGAGAGAGCACATTATCAAGAGAACATTTGAGGCTGTTAAGGGTGCCCCTAGAGCCGTGATTCATGTATATAACTCTACTTCTGTATGGCAGAGAGAGCAGGTATTTAAGAAGTCAAAAGAAGAGATTAAGCAGATTGCAATTGATGGAGCTAGTCTTCTTAAAAAACTTGCAGACGAGACAGAAGGAAATTTTGCATTTGAGTACAGTCCGGAGAGTTTTTCTCAGACTGAGATGGATTATGCGCTTGAAGTTGTCAATGCTGTTCTTGATGTATGGCAGCCAAAGGCAGAGAATAAGCCAATCATCAACCTTCCAATGACCGTTGAAAACATGATGCCACATGTTGCAGCATGTCAGATTGAATATTTTAACAAGAATATGAAGTATCGTGATAATGTCGTATTATCACTTCACCCACACAATGACAGAGGCTGTGGTGTTGCAAATGCAGAGATGTGTTTACTTGCAGGAGCGGACAGAGTAGAGGGAACTATTTTTGGAAATGGTGAGAGAACAGGTAATGTCGATATTGTAACGCTTGCAATGAATATGTTCTCACAGGGCGTAGACCCAGTGCTTGATTTTGGCGATATGCCAGTCATCAGAGAGAAATATGAGAGACTGACAAGAATGGAAGTATCTCCAAGACAGCCATATGGCGGTGACCTTGTATTTACAGCATTTTCTGGTTCTCATCAGGATGCTATTTCAAAGGGAATGACATGCAGAGCAGAGAGTGGAAAGGACGATTGGAGAGTTCCATATCTTCCAATTGACCCAGTGGATGTTGGCCGTACATACGATTCGGATGTCATTCGTTTCAACAGCCAGTCTGGTAAGGGTGGAATCGGATATATCTTCAAGAATTCATTTGGAATTATTCTTCCAAAAGAGATGAGTAATGATGTGAGCTACTTCTTAAAAGATGTCTCAGATAAGACACACAGCGAGTTAACTCCAGATGTGATTTATGATGAGTTTAAGAAAGAGTACATTGAAAATAGTGGTAAATTTAATGTCAGCGAAGTTCATTTCAAACAGGAAAATGGAATTGTTGCTACAGTAAGTGTTGTTCAGGGTGGAAAATCGGTTGATGTTGTGACTGCTGGAAATGGTCGATTGGACGCAGTAAGTAATGCACTCAAGAAACATTTAGGCGTAGATTATAAATTAACAGATTATTCAGAGCAGGCAATGACAACTGGTTCACAGTCAAACGCCATTGCATATGTGTCAATCAATATGAATGGCAAATTGTACTGGGGTGCAGGCATTGATCCGGATATTATTAAGGCATCGATTAATGCGTTGTGTGTTGCAGTGAATAGAGCGTTAGAGGCATAAGAATATTTTTGAAAAAGAAAAGAGAGTTGAATTTTATTACGAAGAAAAAACGAATAAAGTTCAACTCTTTTTTATTTTAAATAGGTTTATTGTGTAACAATAGATTATTTGTAAAACGTGCAGTCTGTTATCTCATCATCCACGCAGCCATATGTACAACCTGCTGGAATTTTCCGTCTTTAATAAGTTTATCAATATCCTTATCGGTCAGATATTCGACATTTAAAAATTCGGTATCATCTAGATGTAAATCACCAGCTTTTTTACAATTATTAGCGATAAATATATATCCGTAATTGGAAGAAATGCTTGCGCAGTCTGGAATCGTGACGAGATGTTTCCACTCATCGGATACATAGCCGGTTTCTTCTCGAAGTTCTCGAATGGCAGCAGGGAGTGCCACTTCCTTGATATATTTTTCGGTGAACATCTCACTGTAATCTTGATTTTCAATCGCCCCTGCCGGAAATTCGGTTGTGACCTGACGGATTCCGTGACGGTACTGTTTGACACAGAGATAATCGCCATTCGTGTCTTGGGCGATGATAACCACATAGTTTCGTCTTGTAAAATTGTAGTAGGAACCGTGAACCGTTCCGTCAGGCAATTTGTAAGAATTTTCGCGGAAATCAATCCATTCGTCCTGAATCAGATGTTTTGTCTCTACAAGTTCCCATTCTAAATCTTTATCGTTCATTTATTTTTCCTTTCATTATAAAATTCATTGCTCCTATTATAGATGTTTTTGAAAATCATAGCAATGTAAAGTTTTGAATGATGAGTAATCCACTGCCTCTAAGGTGTAAAGACGTAGGCGGTGGTATCAGGGGATGCTTATGTCAGGAGAGGTGAAAGCCCCTTCTGACAGGCTGCGAAACAGCTTGTTTTCATGAGCAAGTAGCGCAGCAGATTGCGAATGTCCGCTTTACATGGGAGAAATTGTAGGGATATTGTATAAAAAAATAGAAAGATTTATAATATATAATTAGGATAGAAGTTTGTAACAGATAAATCAAAAAGGTCAGATATGACATTAGATTAGAAAAGGAAGGTTCACATGCAGCAAAAAGTGTATAATGAAAATGATATTAGAAATGATTATAGAAAACTTACAAGGTTATTGATTGAAAAGGGGATGACGATTACCACAATGGAGAGTGCTACGTCTGGTCAGATAGCATCGCTGATTACAGATACAGAAGGTTCTTCCGCAGTATTAAAAGGAGCATTTATTACATATAGCAATGAGGCAAAAATTATGCAGGGAGTGCCTTCGAAGATTATTCATGAGTATTCTGTATATTCGAAAGAGGCTGCGACTGCAATGGCAGAAAGATGCAGAGATGTATATCAGGCAGATATTGGGATTGGTGTGACTGGAACAATGGGAAATGTTGATCCTGCAAATCCGGAATTTTCAGAGGTGGGAAAAGTCTATTTTGCCATTAGCATGAAAGGCGGTACCGATGCTTTTTATATTGAACTTCCAGAGCAACCGAGCAGATATATGTATAAGTTGGCTGTAAGTAAAGCAATATTCGATGAGATAATGAAAAAAATACTTTGTTTGTAATGATTTTCACAGACATAAATATGATTACAGAATAAGTTAAAAGTTTCTTAACTTTTATAGTCGAAAGAAAATGTTATAATAATTTAAGTAATTATATTTATCTCTGTGAGAGACGAATCTCCCAAAGGGATAAATGTTTTGCGAGGATGCACATCAATTTACATAGAGATAATTTATCAGTTGAGGCTGACGTAAATTAGATGTCAATATTCGCAAGCGAGTATTGAATGGGAAAGGATAAATTATGAATAAGACATTACGAAATTTGATTGCGACTGGAATTATTTTGGGGAGTATGGTGTTCTCAGGAACATCGGTGTATGCACAAGAGGGGTTGAGTGATGTGGAATTGACAAACTCACAGAGCGTACAATTATTTGAAGGGCCATCTGTAGCAGAGGACCATCATTTGACGGGAACCGTAACGATTTATCGTCTTTATAATAGTGTAAATGGAGAACATTTGTATACCTCAGATGCACATGAAAAAGATGTGCTTTATAAGCAGCGTGGATGGGGATATGAGGGTGAGGCATGGTATGCACCAACTGCCAAGTCAGGTACACCGGTATATCGTCTATATAATCCAAAATTATTAAATCATTTATATACGACAGACACAAATGAGGTTAAGACACTGACTACAAAATATGGATGGATTAAAGATAATAATGGAAAACCTGTCTTTTATTCAGGGGGAAGTGCAAATATCTACCGAGTATATAATGCAGGACTTCAGGGATTGCATCACTGGACAACCGACAGCAATGAATATAAGACACTTCCAAAATATAACTGGAAACAGGAAGGAGTTAAGCTGAGAGCCATTCAGTCAGGAAATCCGATTAAAACGCAGTATTATAAAGATCATCAGAATATTAAAGCAATTCCTTCCGGAAAACACACGATTGATAATACATCATCAAAATATGCAATTGAGGCAGATGTTACATTAAAAGGTTCAGGTACAGGACGTCATGCAAAGTTAGTGATTGCCAGTCCTACATCAGCAGTGTCATTTGGTCTTCAGTATGATGCAGCAGCACGTGAACCTCATACAGGAAAAAATTCATTTATGATAGAGAACATCAGTCATAATAATGTGGGCGGTCAGAGTTATCATTGGACTGACTACTATGGACAGGAAGGTGTCAGTTACCACTTAATGTTAATTTTACATGAAAATGGAAGATATGAGGGATATATCAACGGAGCACAGGTTATTATTGGACGAAATCCGGCATTGGCAGGTGAGGAAGATTTGGCTTTGCGTGTAGAAGGAGCAGCGCGTAAATCAGGAGATTCGATAACTGCAACCTTTAAAAATATTAAATTGAAAAAAGATGTGTACAGGTTAAACCAAAGTTGGCTTGGAACGCCAAGATTTAATAGAAACAATGGACTTGTGGCAATTTTTGATGGTGTAAAAACTACAAATTCACCTTCCGAGGATAGAAGTGTAAAGAATGTAACAATTACTGGAACACTGAGTGGAATTCCTCAAAATGCAGATTGGGACACAGCGGGTTATTATGATAAAGCATCGGCATTGGCGCAGTTTTATAATTAGATTAGATAAGATGAAATTCAAAAATATTTGACAGTAGAAAATATTCCTTGTAAAGTTTAACTTTATGAGGGATATTTTTATTCTTGACAATAGGTTGTTCGTGAAGTGCACATATAAATTGAACGCAGATAAGCAATCCCCATTTCTAAGGTGTAAGGACGTAGGCGGGGGGTATCGGGATTATATAAGCGTGATGAGGGCACAGCATCAGCAATTTTGGAAAGTGTTGGATGGAGTATTGTATCGGGATTGGGTGCATCATTTACAGGTGGTTCTGTATTTTTCGTATTGGCTCTTTTCGTTTCGGGATTTAAGATAGCAATACTTTCGATGATAATAGCTGTGAGATTTGTATGGTTATGTGTTGCATACCTATTTACTACTGTGTTATATTTTGTAAAAAGCAGAGAAGGAAGTTTTGAGGAATAAGAGTAACAGAGACTATTTGAGCTCATGAGTCAGAGAAGGCGTCAACTAATTATGGTGGATACCTTTTTTGATTTTAAAAATACATATAATTGTCGTAAATTTGTCGTAAATTTGCTCAAAAAGCTAATAATTTAAAAATAGATAGTCTGCAACCCCTTGATTTTACTGCATTTCACAAAATCTTCACAAAAAATTAGCACTCAGGACTTGACATTGCTAATATAAGTGTTATAATACAACTAGAACAAAGGAAGAGATAAGAAATAAAAAAATATCTTCCTTGCTCCGATAGAAGGTAACATTATAGGAGGGCTTAGAACAAGTCCCCGGTTATGTGAATGAAGTAACATAATCCAGACAGGAAATTGAAGGAGGAATGACTTATGATGATGCCTAGTATTTTTGGAGAGAATTTATTTGATGACTTTTTTGATAACTCTTTTAGAGATTTTTCAATAGGTCAGGGAAATGGTCTTATGAAGACAGATGTTAAGGAATCAGATGGAGACTATGAGATTGATATGAGTCTTCCCGGAGTAAATAAAGAGGACATTAAGGCAGAACTGAAAGATGGATATTTGACAGTCAGTGCCCAGACTTCGAATGAGAAGGAGGACAAAGACGAGAATAAGAAATATGTTCGTCGTGAACGTTACTATGGTTCTTGCAGCAGAAGTTTTTATGTAGGCGAGCAGGTCAAACAGGAAGAAATTAAGGCCAGATATGAAAATGGTGTTCTGACACTGAATATTCCTAAGAAAGAACCTGAAAAAGTAGAGACAGATGCAAGTAATTATATTGCAATTGAAGGATAATTGAGTAGAAAATCCCCATCACTGAGTATCATATCAGTGGTGGGGATTTTTGATTTGGTGACTGTTGCGGCAACTTGAGAAAATCGCAAAGCGTGTTTTTCATAGTTATTAGGAGTTTATTTTTGATGAATAGAATAATAGAATGTTTTTCTAAATATATTTTTGTAAATCGTCTATATGGGACTTGAATGATAGAAGAAAAACAATTACTATATATAAAATAGAATAAGAATACAGAATAACGGGGATTAATTTTCCTTTATGTAAACTTTAAGTGAAAAGATACAGGAAAGAATTAGGTATGATTAAGCTGCAGTAGAAAATGAACAGCTTGACATACATTATATGTTATTAAGGAGAAATGTAATGTGGGAAGAAAAGAATAGGCAAAATGAGTTTGAAACGGTTTTTATTAGGGAAGAGATTGAAAAGTGTGAGACTTTAGAGGAACTGAAGGAATACATATTTCCAATGGTACATACTCAGCAGGAAGAATGGGCACGTAAGGTAAATGAGATTATTGAGGAGGGGGGATTTACAAAATCAGGATTTGCCAAGCTGTGTGGAGTGAGTCGAGTCACAGTTGATAAGTGGTGTAAGGGTTCTGTTCCAAAGAATCGAGAAAAGTTTATCAGAATCGGAATGGTTGCTGGCTATTCTCTGGATAAGCTGAATCAGTTACTGCAAAGATATGGTCGTTATCCAGCACTTTATTCAAAGAGTTTGGAGGACTGTGTCTGTATATATGTAACCAATCAGGGTTACGGAAAAGAAACAATTGAAAAATATGATTATATTATGGATAAAATCGAGAAGAATATCATAAGAGATGATGCTGAAACAGTAGCAAATATCACAACAGAGAAGTTTGACGCTAAGTTATCGCAAGTTAGTGGCGAGGAGGAACTAGAACAGTTTATTGCTGATAACAGTGCTATGTTTTTAAATGCTTACCACAAACTTTATGCGTACATCAAGACGACAATCGATGTAAACTATATGGATCCGAAACATGCCTGCAGTATCAATGAAATGGCAGTCATTCAGGGCTGGTCCTCTTCTCTTAGACAGTGTGTATCTGATATCAGACAGAACAAGTGGTATCCAACGAGAAATAAGATTATTTCACTTGGATTGCATCTCAGCATGGAACATGATCAGATTGATTATATGCTTGAGCTTGCTCATATGGAACCATTGTGTGCAAAGAATATTTTTGAAAGTGTAATCATCTATATTTTGGAAGATGCGAGTCTCAATGATATTTTAAATATTGATTCAGATGATTATGACCCAGATGAATTGTGTACCTATGCAAGACAAATTCTGAGTTCTTTAAATCTACCTGAAGTAGAAGATTTTATCTCAGAATTGCCGGAGGTATATGATGAATGGTAAAAAAGGTAACAGTTTGGTAGTAATAGAAAATGGACAGCTTACAACATATTGTCTAGATGACAAATTAATCTGGACAGTGGGGCGACCTTCGCAAGATAGGATTCCGGATATCAGGCTACGTTCAACAACAGTCAGCAGAAATCATGGTCATTTTCATAATACAGATGGAGTATGGTATTATATTGACAGCAATGGCAAGAATGGAACGGTTTTTAACAAAAAGCATGTGACATTGAACAAACATAGAAAGGTCATGCCAATAGAATTACATGACGGTGATACGATGGTATTTGGTGGTGGAGATGTCGAAATCATCAATTCAAAAACCGTATGGGCAATGTTTTTAGAAAGACAGTTTGATGAGAAATGGAGAACTGAGGACACTAAGGGACTGATAAGAGTCTCGTTTTCGGATGGAACGCAAGCGACAGTACTGGAAAATGCAAAAAAAGGTACAGTGATTGAAAAGGAAAATGGAATTGCCATTTATATGGGAGATATCACATACCTGATTGGAGATATGACTGTTACATGTAAATAAAAGGAGCAAGTATAGTGCAGGTATTTGATAAAAATTATATAGAAGATGTCTTGGTACTGCTAAGTGACAACTCATGGCTATTCCCTCAGTTTGAGCTGACGAGACAAGAAAACGGGTTGAAACTGCTCGGAATGGGAGGTTTTTCAAGTGTATATGAGATGTATAATAAAGAAAGACCTGAAAATATTTATGCGTTGAAGGTGATTGGGTTTACACACCATACAATAAGCTCGGAAGAATTTAAAAATATACATAATATACAGTGGATTCTTTCTCAGGAATCAAAATATATTGTAAGAGCTCTCGAAATACGAGAATTGGCATTGACTTTAGAAGATGATGGAACTGTCTCAAAGGTAAAGGAAGTAACAAAAGAAGTATGGGAAGAGAATGATAATACATTACATTTACAGTTTGTTTTAATGGAGAAACTAGATGAGTTGATAGAAAAAAATCGATTTCGATTTTCAAAATGTGATTTTTTACGCAAGGAACTGAAAAATGAGTCGGAGATATTCAAGCTGGTATTTGAAATTGGACAAGCAATTGCATTGATGCACACAAATCATTGTCTACATCGTGATATCAAAATGGAAAATATTTTTTGGGACTCGGCAAATCAGGTATACAAACTTGGAGATTTTGGAATAGCAAAATGGACAGAAGATGGTAATGCAGAGACGATTGTATATAGTGACGGGTATGGTGCTCCTGAAATTGAACGAATGTTGTATGACAATTATAATGCCACTGCGGATATTTATTCATTTGGAATTACATTATATCTGCTTTTTAATGACTTGAGATTTCCAGGTTCTGATGGTTATTATTCAAAGGGAGATGTACAGTATAATCCGAATTTTATTTTTCCGGCACCTGCTCATGCCTCTGAAACTATGACGAGAGTCATCCGAAAAATGTGCAGCTACTCAGCAGAGGACCGTTATCAGTCTATGTATGAAGTATTAGAGGAATTATCTAAGGTTCTTAATTCTGAGAATATTGAACATGCAGATGAGATATATGAACTTGCTGATATTGCGACAGAGACATATCGCGAGGAGAGTGAGAAAGAGATAGGTGATATCGTAGAGGAAGAAGATGAAAATGAAACGATACAAGAGAAGGAACTGAAAAGATCTGAGCGAAAAAAACAGTATGACTTCTGGAATCGTATGATGAAAAAAGCAAATCAAAGATATTATTGTCTTATAACAATACTTCTTCTTATGATATTAAAAGGATTGCAACCTAATATATCTGTCCTACATACAAATAGATTATATCTTGTATTACCTTTAGCGATATTATTAGAAGTTGTACTGTTAAAATTAAGAGAATTTCATGTTATTTTTGGAGGTATAGTAATAGCACTTTTGGGATTATCTATTTATTTTTCCAATCCAATTGTGGCAAATATACTATTGATTATATGTGTATTATCAGGGAGTTCAACTGTTCTCTTGTCTGGAGCTACATCGGTCGGATGCTGGATGCTTTTTTTAGAGGCACAAGAAATTGCAAAACAGTATGGAGAGACAGCAAGAAACTATATCTATAAGTGGGATATAAGCTGGGTTGTTTTGGTGGCATTATTTTTTACAATCTATAAGTATTTAGAATGTAGTGTTATGTGTAAAAGACAAATAACTAAAGTTGCGATTGACAAAAATACAATAAAAAATAGATTGTCTGATAAAATATATGAAACTCTGTATTTTGATATATATGAAAAAATAGCTATAGCAATAGCATTCATTGGTCTTGTGCTACTTCTTTTGCAAAGACTGAATTATGTGATACTTCCAAACGAAATAAAACATATGTATTTGTTTCAAACAGGCATTTTGACATTTATAATAATTCAAATTTATGAATGGATTGATATGAATATATTTAATGCTATGGAATCGGGAGAGGAATAACAAGATGATAAACAGTATGACAAGCGAAGATATAGAATCAATTTTGGTACAATTAAATGAGCGAAAACTTCCTTTCAATAAGTATGAATTGTCAAATTTAGGGAGTGGTATGACATTGCTTGGAACTGGTGGATTTGCAAATGTCTATGAGGCTAGAAAGAGAAATGAGAATAAGGATTCCTATGCTATAAAGGTAATCGGATTTGGAAATCGAAATATAGATTCTAAGACATTTCAAAGTTCGGTTGAATTACAAAAACGACTTGGAGAAGAGTCTGAAAATGTTGTTAAAATTTATGATTTTATACAATTGAGGGTGTGGATTCAGGGAGAGCATACCATATCTAAGGTGGAAAAAATTGCTCCACATAAAGATGCGTTTCAAGAAGGGAATTATCTTGTATTACAGTTTATTGTAATGGAAAAATTAACCTGTGTATTGAAATCAAATGGATTTAAGCGAGAATTTATTCCTAGCAATCTAAGAGAATTTAATGAAAAGGAAGTTATGAAAATAGCTTATGAGATAGGAATTGCAATCAACGAATCACATAAAAGAGGCTTAATTCACAGGGATATTAAGCTGGAAAACATATTTTACGATGAAAAAAAGAAGAGCTATAAGCTTGGAGATTTTGGAATTGCAAAAGTTACAGATGATGGAATGGCAGTTACCAGAGCATTTTCAAAAGGATATGGAGCACCAGAGGTAGTGGGAACGCAGGACGATAAATATGATAACACAGCAGATATTTATTCTTTTGGAATGATGATATATCTGCTCTTAAATCAACTGAAATTCCCAGAATCCGAAAATTATCGTACAACAATATTTCAATATACACAGGGATATGTTCCTCCAGATCCAGTGAATGGTTCAAAAGAACTGAAAGAAATGGTCATCAAAATGTTAAGTTATAGTCCAAATGACAGATATCAAACTATGGAAGAAATTTTGAATAAGTTTGATGAGTTACAACAAGGACTGACAATGAAGTTTCACAGGGAACATGTGAGATTATTTTATGTACTGGGAATCATGTCGGCTCTATTGGGTGCAACCCTGTGGAAAATGGCATTTATGCCTGAGCTGGAGTTTGTATTTGATATTGAGGAATACATTTTTTTTATCTTATGTGTTAGAAAAAGCATTTACCGTATTTTAAGAAAACCAGTAAAGCATACACGAACTATTCAATATGTCCTTTTTGTGATTATTATATTATCTTGCAATCGTTTGACACCATATTTTGTAATTGACTGGTGGAAAATCATACTTGTCACAATTGTGATGTTTAGTAGTGATTATCTCAGTGGAATATTGGGAGCTTATGCCATTATAGGCAGTGCAACCTTTGTAATACTTGATAAAAATAATCTTTTATCAGCGAATTTTGTAGAGTATAGATGGATAGCAGTATTGTTGATGTCTCTATCTGTTATTTTGTTATTATATAGTAAAATGTTAAGCACAAGAAACGAGTTTATGAGAAAGATATATTCTGCCACACATTTGGTAGGAAAATATGTAGAAATAATTTATTTTTTTGTCGCACTTGTAGGAGAAATAATTCAGTTCGCATATGGAAGAGGTTTTTATATTTTTGGTAAAGAAATTGTGGAATGGATTTTATCATGGAATCCTGTGCTGGTAGGAGTTACGGGAGGTATAATTTGTCTTGGATGGAAGATTAGAGAGAAAATGTTGATGCAATTAAACAAATAATCGAATAAAAAATATGAGCCTGACACTTTGCATAGTGTCAGGCTTTTTGTGTTCTATAAAGTGTAAAGTTTAACTGAAAACTGAAAATTCAGGTTGATGTAAAATAACAATACATGGAACAAAGATTTCGTAGAATACTTTATTCTATGTAACAATTAATAGGTTCATAAAAGGTTGTATAACTAGAAATATTGTATAACTTGTTGTAAATATTGTCAATATTTTAAGACAATATTATGCAATTTTTAAGCTGTTTTTTGGAATTTAAATGTGAATGACAGTAGATAACTTTATACTCGCCGTCAAAATCAGAGTCATGAAAGGATGTGTTACGATGCCTAAAAAAGGCGAAAATATTTACAAGAGAAAGGACGGAAGATGGGAAGGGCGATACATTCGAGAATACCAAAATGGAAAAGCAAAATATGGATATGTATTTGCATATTCCTACAAGGAAGTAAAGAGAAAACTCAATGACGCAAAGAGTAGTTTGTCATCTGAAAAGTCACAGTCTTTTGAAAAGACAGAACCTACGATATGTTTGTTCTCTGAAATTGCGGATGAATGGCTTTGTGTCAATCAACCACAGTGGAAAATATCAAGCATTGTTAAGTATACAAATATTCTTAAAAATTATCTGTTGCCTGAATTTCAATCAAGGAATATTACAGATATTTCGAGAGATGATGTGCTTGGTTATATTTCAAAATTGTTGATGAAGGGAGGAATCAAAAAACAGGGACTTGCTCCAAAGACTGTAAACAGTATTTTATCAGTAATGAAAAATATATTTGAATATGCTGCTGATAATAAGGGATATGCTTTGATTAGTTTTAAAGGACTGAGTGCAAAGACTGTGCAGAAACCAATGCGCATACTGAGTAATTCAGAACAGACTATTCTTACCGAATATTTGATGGATTCACCAACAACGACAGGAATTGGCATTATGCTAAGTTTGTATACTGGTATCAGAGTCGGGGAACTGTGTGCTTTAAAATGGGAAGATATCTCTTTTGAGGAAAAATGTATACATATTCGCAAAACTATGCAGCGAATACAGGTCGTTGGAAATCTAGATTATAAGACTGAAATTATAATAACTTCACCAAAAAGCGAATGTTCCATTCGAGATATTCCGATACCAGACAAACTGATACAAATTCTACTCCAATATCGCAGAGATAAAGACACTTATGTTCTCACTGGAAGTAAAAACAATTATGTGGAACCTCGAACCATGCAGAACCGTTTTCAGTCACTGATAAAAAAGTTAAATTTAGCACCAGCTAATTTTCACGCCCTGCGCCATACATTTGCTACCAGATGTATTGAATTGGGGTTTGATATTAAGAGTCTCAGCGAGATACTCGGTCATGCTTCCGTAAATATCACACTGAACAGATATGTGCATCCATCTATGGAGTTAAAACAAAGAAATATGAATAAACTTTCGGATTTATTAGCCGTCAAATAAATGGTCAATCTTATAGGAATTTCATTCAGAATTAAGGAAAATCCAATGATTTTACATAGAGTAAAGTATTCTATGTAAAGTTTAGGTGAAAGCAAAAAATTTTCAATAATTTAAAATGTGAATAGATACAGAAACAATAAATTTTTAGATAGCTTTATAGTAACCTTCAGTATTACTATACTACATTCTTTGGGATTATAGAGTGGGAAATTTCTGTAAAAAATTTAATAAAAGTGAGGTAGATATAACATGGAAAATGAAAACACAAATGTAGATGGGGAACAGATAAATGAGAATTCAGAGCAGATGCGTATTTTATTAGCATTGGCGAGATGGGGAAGATATCCGGGAAAGGGAGGGATTGACTTTGAAATAACAAATCATATGGAAGAAGAAATACCAAAAGAAGAGAGTGTGAAATTTGCATATTGCGGACCTGTTGGCGTTTGTAGTCCATATGATGAATCCATCCAAAAGAAAAATAATGGGATATTGAAGCCCACAGTTGAGGCAAATGGCATTTTTGTTTTAACAGAAAAAAATATTTTTATAAAGTATTTTAATAAGTATAAAGAAGAAGCAACGACAGGAATGAAGATGGCATTTCTTAAAGAGCTAAAGTTTGTGTATGATAAGAAATTATTATCCGTAGGACAGGTTCAGTTCTTTTTTACAGATCAAACAGATAAGGATACATGCGTTATAACAGTAAAGATTATGAACGATGTTTATCATATTAATAGGCGAGCAAAAAAACATTACGAAACTTTTAAAAGTGAACTGGAAGAGGCAGTTAACTTTAATGCGAGTGTTTATTATCTGGAGAAAACAGAAAGAAAAAGAATAGAATCAATACAGGAAAAACTTAGAGATGACAAAGGTGAATTTAGAGGAGAGAAAGAGGCTTATGTTAATATTTTTTTGGAAGAAGTTCTTGATATGATAAATGAAAGTGGCTCTAATAATCCATCATGGGACACAAGAATTGCATATTTGATTAATAAAAGTGCCTTATATAGAATTATAGATTTAATCTTGAACACAGAAGATAATTCGGATATGTACTTTGAGAATTTAATAAAAAACGAAACATTTGGTCAAATGAATGAAAAAAAACTAATTGAAATATATGAAATATATAAAAATACGCAGGAACAAAAAGTGGCAATAATCAATGGATGATATATAGAATCGATAGACAGAGCAAAGTTTTCATAAGCGATATGGATAACTCATATGTAAAATTAAAATATAAGGAGGAAGTTATGACAAATTACGAAGAAGAATCAACAGAAGAGAGAAATGAGGAGAATGAGGGTTCATTGGAGGAAAAATACGATGAGCTAGACAAGGAGATTAAGAAGATTGGTGGCCTGTGTGAAGAAATAGTATTGAATACTCAGGAACAGGGGCAGACGATTGATAAACTGATTAAAAATCAAATCAATGTAAAAGATGAGATGATTAATAAGCTCCATTCGGAATTATCTTACTACAAAAAAGATCAGGCAGATCGCATTATTCTTCAACTAATCAAAGAGGTAATTAAAATCCGAAGGGATATGATGAAAATCATATCTTCAGATAAGTGGACAGAGATGACAGTAGACGATTTGAGAGCGGAATATCAGTATTCTTTAGATGATATTACAGATTTGCTAGATCGACAGAATGTAGAGCCATACAGCTCAAAACCTGGAGACGATTTTGATAGGGCAATCCATGAGGCAAAGATTGAGATTACAGATGATCCTTCTTTAGATAAGAAAGTTAAGGAGAGTCGCTCGGAAGGTTATACAAGAGGAGACAAGGTAATCCTTCCAGAAAAAGTTGTTGTATATCAGTACAAAAATAAATAAACATAAAAGAGAAAAGAGGAAAAAATTATGAGTAGTAAAGTGTTAGGAATTGATTTAGGAACAACATATTCTTGTGTGGCATATATCGACCAGTATGGAAAGGCGGTTGTATTAAAGAACAGTGATGGAGATCATACAACACCTTCTGTTGTTATGGTGGAGTCAGAGGGCAGTACAATTGTAGGTACAGAGGCAAAGAGATCCATTGAATTGGAACCAGATAAAACGGTTCAGTTTATTAAGAGAAAAATGGGCAAGGATGATGACACCGTTGAACTGAACGGAACAACATATCATGCGCCGGAAATTTCAGCTATGATTTTGAGGAAAATTGTAAAAGATGCAGTGGATGATTTGAGACAGATAGGAGAACTTGCAGACGGAGAAGATATTAAGGATGTAGTTATTACATGTCCTGCATATTTCGGAATGAATGAGAAGCAGGCAACAATCACAGCAGGTAAACTTGCAGGATTGAATGTGTTAAATATCATTCAGGAGCCATCGGCAGCAGCCATCAGCTATGGTGTATCTGGAAATGATAAGAACGAAACTGTTCTTGTATACGATTTGGGTGGAGGAACATTTGATATTACAGTTATGGATATCAATAAAAGCAATGTTAAAGTTGTATGTACAGGAGGAGATGACCACCTCGGCGGAAAAGATTGGGATGAGGCATTGATTAACTATGTAATTGAGCGATATGAAGAGGAAAATGGAGAAGATCTTTCGGAAGATCCAGAGGCAATAGCAGCTTTATATGTAGATGTTGAGACTTGGAAAAAATCACTCACAAACAGAACGAAGACAAACATGTCTGTCAAAGGACCGGCAGGACCATTTCGTGAGGAGTTGACAAGGGAAAAATATGAGGAGATTACTCATGACTTATTAAATAGAACAAAGAACCTTTTAGACGATGTTATAGCTACAGCAGAGAAACAGGGATATCCAATATCTAAAATTGATAAGGTTCTGCTTGTTGGTGGTTCTTCAAAGATGCCACAGGTAGCAGCTATGATTGAGCGTGATTATGGAGTGACTCCTGTTTTGGCAGATCCAGATGAGGCGGTTGCAAAGGGTGCTGCAATTTATGCAAGCAGTGAGAAGGCATTTGATAAATTTTTACAGGAAAAAGCACAGGAGACTGGTAAGAGTGTTGAAGAGATTAAAGCAGAGAATTTAAAAACACAAGAGTTCGATAAGGAATTTGCCAATTTAAGCGTAGTAGATTCTGGTTTTGGAGGAGTAAAAATCAATGTACAAAATGTATTGTCTAGAACATATGGAATAGCAATACTTTGTGACGATGGAAATGTCAGGATTGCAAATTTCTTATATATAAATAAACCATTGCCGGCTACGGAAACAAAAACAGAATATGGAACATCTGTACCAAACCAGAAGTCTCTTAGCTTAAAAATATATGAGAGTAGAAGTACAGATAAAGTTATGGATATTGATAGAGAACCAATTACTGTTATTCCTATGAAATTTAATCAAGAAGTAAGACTAGGCACACAAGTAATAATTACACTTTCCATAGATAACGCAGGCCTGATGCATATTGTTGCAGAAGAGCAGCAATATCACTCAAAACTTGATACGACCTTCCAGCTCTCTAATCAGATGTCGGATGAAGATATGATAGTTGCGACAGACAGGATGTCAAAGATTTCGGTAGAATAAAGGGTGATAGGAATGAAATCATTGAAAATATTTTGGTGTTCAATTATAAGTGTCCTGTTGTTTTTTATTGGTATGATTCTTTCTGCAATAGCGAATATTGGTAATGCGATGGGAACGGTTATAGATAACACAATAATGATAATTACTAGGAAAGTTGTATTTTTTTCGACAATTATCGCATTTTTGTATAAAGCATATGTCGATACTGCTCTAGATGGAATTGGTCATGGATTTTTAGATTTATTTTTACTTGTTTTGCTCGTTATCTTATATGTATATGTGATATGCAATGAAAATATGGGCTTTATCTTAATTTTGATCGAAATGATAGCTGCATGGTTTGGATATAAATATGCATATATGCTGAATGTGATTTTCAAATCATTGCAAAATGATAAATAATAGAGCATATATTATAATTTGCCCCGGAGCTTATGCAAAGGGGCAATACATATGATATGAGAGGATAAGATATGGCCGATATAAGAAGTAAAATAAAGGATAAATATAAAATCGATCTTGCAGAAGAAAATATTATAAAGTTATACGGAATAAAGGATGCAAATATTTCTGATAGTGAGCTTAGAAACAAATTTAGTGAAACTAGAAAAAAATGGGAAAATAGTGTAAAGATGGGAACCGAAAAGGCTGCAAAGAGAGATCAGGCCAGATTAGATAAAGCTGGAGTTTATGAGACTATTTTACTAGATAAAAAACTTTTCGGGGAGGTATTTGCATATTATAACAAATCGGGTAGCGGAGAAGGTTCATCACAGGTTGAATCAGCGAGACAGTATTTTAAATTGATTGCCACAACGAAAAAAATCCGAAAGTCAGATGTTGAATTTTACAATAAATATTATAAACCGGGAAAAAATAAAAAAGCTATTATTGATATGCTCAAGAAGGAATTTAAAGTTCAGGGTATTGGTAAAGACAAGGAATCTGACAATGAGGAGGAAAGTAAAGAGGAGAAAAAGAAACAGAGTAACTCCCATATTATTAAAAACTTATTTGAGGAGTCAACGGTAATTACTATTCAAGAAGCGGTTAGATGTTATGAACAGGTGTGTACAGATCCTGACATTCAGAGAAGTTATCCAAATATTGATAAAGGATTTTATAGTTTTGTTGAAATAGAGAATATAGAGAGTATAAAACAGCTAGAAGAGATTGTATTAGAAAATAGAAAGAAAGCAAACGATACAAGCACTAATGCGGTTGATAGTGGTAAAGCAAATGCTGATAACTATAGAAAAGTTGTTGATTTGTTCAACAAGCTGGCAGATTTGGTTAATCACAAGGATGTTGCAGATAATATAGAGGAATTTAAATTATTAATGAGGTATCCGAAGTTGACACCATATATGTTTGCATTTATTGAGATGAAGCCGGATACCATGCAAGGTATTGTTGAAATTGCAAAAAATGAATACGGATTTTTAAATGTAAATGATTTTATCTTGGAATATTATGATAAAGTGCACGACAATTTTGGTATCAGTGACAAAGGAATTAGCGCGATTCTAAAAAAGCACGAGGTTCTACAAAGAAAAACAAGATATTGAACGCTATTAATAAAAAGCGAAAGAAAGCCAAAGAAGAGCGAATGGCTGGAAATAATCCTAATATGAATTTGGGTTATAGTATATTATTCTGGTTGCTATATGTATTGGCATATTGGCCATTATATCTTACATACCTTACATTTGAAATTGTGAAGATGGTTATTACAAGGTTAAATTACTTAACAATTCCTACATTTTTGCTTGTGTTTGGATTTGAAAACTGGAAGGCTTCAAAACTGGGTGCGAATAATATATTTGTACTTAGGAAGATATTCATGAAGAAGGAGTGGAGAGAATGTGTAACAAACTTCTGGCATCAAGAGGCACTCTATTCATTTGAATTTAAGATACAATCGTTTATCTATATCATAGTTATCTTGTCGATATTTGTAATTCTTCCTCTGTTTGCATCAATATTTATGTCCGCATATGCAGATGAATTTAATAAAGGATTTGACTGGATTGGAATTGATAGATCATTTAAGCAGATATCGAAATTAACAAAAATTAATATGAAGAATTTGTTTAAGGATAGAAAAGCGTATATAAAGAGTAAGATACAACAGATATTAATTAATACATTGAGCATTGTTTTGATTATAGTAATACTGAATGTGATAAAAATGTATTGATGTTATAGGCGACAATCATCACAAGGTAGTTGTCGCTTTTTCTAACATTAATCATCAATATTTGTGTTTTATGACAGGCGTAAACTTTAGGTGAAAATATAAAATTTTATCAATGTTAATATTTATTCATAACAAGGAAAAAACTTATAGAAAAGAGGAAAAGTATGAGATTGAGAAAATTATTATTAATCGGGTGCGTGACAACGATGATTGTGGCATCTGTTTTGACCGGATGTGGCAACGGCAATAAGGCATCCAAAAACGATGGTGGATCAGGGAGTGCAAGTGAGGGCAAGAAGAGTAAAAAGTTAAATCTTCCGGCAAATCTTGATGTAGAGCTTATGAGTAGGTCTGAAGAGAGAAATTATGATGGAGTATGGACTTATTGTATTCTGGATGGAAAATATATTGAAATTGTGAAGTATGCAGCTCCAGATAAAGAGACAGTAGAAGAAATCGTAATACCGGATGAAATAGAAGGAATGCCAGTAATCAGTTTATGGCAGTATGCATTTGTTTATTGTCAGCATTTAAAGAGTATTGAAATTCCAGATAATGTGATTTATATAGGAGAATACGCATTTGAGGAGTGTAGAAGTCTGAGTGAAATCAAACTTTCAGATAGTTTGAGAGCCATGGGGGAACATGTATTTAGCGATTGTGTAGCTTTAAAGAAAGTTGAATTTCCTAGTACTATGATGGAGATTTCGGAAGACCTTTTTGATGGATGTATTAATTTAACTGAGGTAAGTATCTCAGAGGGTACCATAAAAATATGTAAAGGGGCTTTTGCAGGATGTGAAAACTTGAGTAAGATTGAGATTCCAGCTAGTGTGACGGAGCTTGGGTCGTATGTTTTTAGTGGGTGCACGAGTTTAAAGGAAATTGAGATTCCAGATACGGTAATAGCATTTAGGAATGGAATATTTGCGGGGTGTACGAATTTAACAAAGGTAAAACTTCCACAGAGTGTGACAAGTTTGAATGATACATTTTCTGGTTGCAGCAGTTTAACGAGTGTCGAAATTCCGGAGGGAGTGACAGTGATTGGTGAGGACGCATTTTCTGAATGCAGTAGTTTGAGTACACTTAAATTGCCAGCGGGAGTAACAAGTATTGGAGAGAATGCATTTTCTGGTTGCACTGCTTTAACTGAAATGGAATTACCAGCGGGAGTAACAAGTATTGGAGCGTATGCATTTTCTGGTTGCACTGCTTTAACTGAAATGGAATTGCCAGCGGGAATAACAAGTATCGGAGAGGAGGCATTTCGCGACTGTAGTAGTTTAGTTGCTTTAGAACTTCCAGTAGGCATAACAGAAATAGGGGATAGTACATTTTCTGGATGTAGTAGTTTATCAAATATGGTAATTCCGGAAGGAGTGATACAAATTGGATCTTCTGTATTTCAAGATTGTAGCAATTTGAGTAGTATTACAATTCCTGAAAGCGTAGATGACATGGGAACAGATATTTTCGAGGGTTGTAATCAGGTTGTTGTTCGAGTAAAGGCGGAATCATATGCGCAATATCGTATTGCTTATACAGGCATTGAATACGAGACATATTAAAAGTGAGATTATAGGATGCTCAATTTTGTGTAGAAGGCAATAAACTGAAGAAAAATCAGATGACAAGGAGAAAAAATTATGAGAAAGAAATTATTATGTTTAGGATTAGTGACAATGATGGTGGCCTCATCTGTTCTTACGGGATGTGGAAAAGAGGAAAATAAAGGAAATACAGCTTCTGGAAATGTGCAGAATAGTCAGGCTGCACAGACAGGCTCTGCTAGTAGTGCAGTGGAATATGATGAGAAATATACGGTAGAAGAACCGGACTGGGATGAGGTGTATGCCAAAGAATTAGAAGTATTTAAAAATGACGAAGAAGTTGCCGCCTTTTATACGAATGAGAAGAAGATGAAGTATGATGTTACAAAGTTTGTATTTGAGGATTTGACACAGAAATTTAAAAATAAGGAATCCATAACCACAGATAAGGGTATTGTTGAGTGTGATGTGGTGAAGTTTATTCCGGATGATAAGATTACAGAAGAGAACGTAGAATACGTTTATGATAGAAAATCATATACCGAGTTCATAGGCTTTGATATGGAATCAGCAGAAGGCTATGTTAACAGGGAACCAAATTCAAAGGAGTTCGATACTCTTCAGGTGGTAATTGACACAAAACGAAAGAAAGGAATGTTAGAATGTCCTCTTACAATTAGTGCATATCTCACAGTTGATGAGGATGGTTCTTACCGGTATAAAGAGATAGAGAGCGTGTATCGTTTGTATGATATAGAATAACAATAATGGATTTTAGAAAATGAAGTTAAGTCCCATAAATGTGGCTAACTTAGGTTAGTTACATTTATGAGGTGTGTACCATGGTGTAATTTAAGCTGAGATTTTCAAGACATATTTCGTTGAGAGCATATGTAAACTTTAAGTGAAAAAGTGAGTGGGTTATCTATGGTATAACTAATGTACAATAAAAACCAAATAAATTTGGAGAAAAGAGGAAAATGAAATGGATTACAAAGAGGCATGGAAAGTTAGAAAAAGACAGATTATTATTGCTAATATTAGTTGGGGAATTTTAGGTATTTGGGTCATCACTGACTATCAGGGCATTGAGACTATTATTGCCGGAGTATTAATGTGGCTTATTGGAGCGTGGATTACAGAGACATTGTTGTCGGGATTAGGTAAGCATGATGGTAGCACAACATCATCACTTTTAGGAAGTATAGGATTGAGTATTATATCGGGATTGGGTGCAACTTTTACAGGGGGTTCTATATTCTTCGTATTGGCTTTTTTCATTGCGATATTTAAGATAGTCGTACTTTCGGCGATAATAGCTGTGAGATTTGTATGGTTGTTTGTTGCATATCCATTTACTACTGTTTTGTATTTTGTAAAGAGTAGAGAAAAAGCAGAATAGTCTATGATTATGAGATAATCAAATATGAGGGGAATTTAATTAAATTTCCCTCATATTTGATTTTTGACAATAGATTGTTGAAGGAGATATTAAGAAACGATTACGCAATATAAGGGGGATGATAAGAGACATGAAGAAACTATACCATCAGAAATTGCAGGAAAACCAGCGTTTTCTTATGATGAGAGTTTAGCTGAAATTGAAATACCAGATAGTGTTACATATATTGGAGGTTCAGCTTTTTGTGTCTGTAATAGTTTAAAGAGTATTGAAATTCCAGAAAGCGTTACTGAGCTACATGGAGGTACATTCGCACAGTGTGTAAAATTAGAGACAGTCGATTTACCAAACAGTTTAACGACACTTGGTCCAAGTGAGTTCTATGGATTTGATAGAATATCTGTAATCTGTATGCTAAAGAATATTGCAAAATCCCCATTACTGAACAAATTGAATCAGTAATGGGGATTTTTAGATTCTGGTATTTTTATATTAATATTTATATAGAGTCTCAAGAAATTTTTAGCGTCTAAAATTGCTTATAAACATTATTGCACCTGCAATAGCAATCAGAGAAGTGATAACTGCTACAATTATGAGAACAACAGACAATCCTTCCGAGTCTCCGATATAGTTCTCGTTTGGATTATTTGGATTATAATGTACAGTAACAGATTCATTCACACTATAAGATGCAGGATTTGTGCCAATATCACTTTCCTCTTGATAAGTAGTGCCATCAACTTCGAACGTGTAAACTGGATGATAAGTTGTACTTGTACGATGACGTGTTCTTCCATTCGAGTGAGTTGTACGTGTGCTTGTGTGTGCCTCTAAAGAAATGACCGTGCCAGTGGTGTTGGCAGTGCATTTCTTCCTCAGATTATTAGACTCAATTCCGACAGAGATAATAACGAAAGTAAAGATTGCTCCGACAAGAAAGATAAATAATCCGACAATTTTCGGGTTGGCAGTTGTAGATGTGTTTGTGGTGTTCATAAAAATTACTCCTTTTTTGTTTTGTGGTGGGTGGGGTCAGACCCCGCAGTTATGACTAACTTTAGTTAGTCATAACTATGGGGTCTGACCCCACCCTTAGATAAAAAGAATTATACCCCTAACTGGTGTAGTAATACAATAAGTAAAACCGCACAGTCAGAGGTATATTGTAGTTTTTATCAGACATTAAAAATAATATTATGCAGATAATCTTATTCCATATTTTTCAGTGCATCGCTCTTAGGTATGTGATTGATTTTTGCAAGCTGGACGACTGCAATGATGACATAGCAGATGAGTCCGGCGGCGAACATCTTGACGTAGCAGTTAGGGGATACCATATATGGGATGTATCCGGACATTGCTGTGTAAATATAAGATGAAAATATAATTCGCAGTGCCACATCTACAAGTGGGATTGTCACAAGCAAGGACAGGACAACTACAACGGAAGTTGCCACAATGTAGAGTTTGCCAATTTCAATATCGGAAAATCCGAGTATCTTGCACATGGAAATGGATTTCGCATTTTTCTCAATAATTTGTTTGCTGAGAATGAACATCAACAGCATGAAAATGATAATGCCGACTACATTGAAAATGCTCATCATCTCGCCCATGGATAAGGTGAGCTGATTTGAGGTTTTTGTCAAATCGTTGACTGTAATCATAGTCATGATATATTTCTCATCAATGTCGGTGAGTTTTTCGTTGCTAAAATATCCTGTAAATTCATCGGCTTTTGTGTTGAAATACTCTTGATAAGCGGACTGGCTCATGAAGATTGCAAGACCGGAATTGTAGTCATATATATTGTCAATATCAAAAGTATAAGTCTTTTTCTCGTTATAAGGGTCTTTGAGTTTTAGACTGTCACCGGATTTGAGCTTAAATTTAGCAGCAATAGAGCTTGAAATACTAATCTCATCATTTTTCACATCTGCCTTGATGTATTTGCTGTTATCTTGAATACCAAATACGGAAATCTCGTCTTCTACATAGTCTTTCGAAGTTGTCTTGAGAGAAGTGAGATTATATTTTTCTGCATCTGAATTGCCTGTCTCAACTGGAGCAGAGAGGACGTACTGATAGTCACAAATTCGGTCCTCGATAATCAAATTCTTGTAGTCATTTAACATTGGTCCAAACATCATTCCAAATACCATGAGGACACCACCGATAAAAATTCCGCAAAATAGTGTCAGATAATTTGGTATATTTTGGAAAATGATTCTCATACGAAATCGGTGAATAAATGGTATTTTTGTGTTCAGGCGGAATGATTTTTTCTTGCCTTTTCTGCCTAAGTCATGGCGTAAAAATCTCAGAGGAGAGAGTTTTAGCTTGCGAATGAGTGTCAGCAGATTGATAATGACCATGATAACCAGAGGGATAAGCGTGGTCAGGATAAATGCACTTGAACTAAAACGATGAACATATTTTGGAAAGCTGTAACTTCCATAATACACATCTACAAACAACTGATTACATACTGTGTAGCCGAGAATATTTCCAATTATGGCTGCGCATAAACTGGTCACGACAGGAAGAACCATATAGTGTCGTATGATTTCTGCCTTTGTATATCCGGATGCGCGGAGAGTTCCAATGACACCTGATTCGGCTGAAATTGTACCGCTGATAGTAATGGCAAATACAAATGCGAGAACAAGTGTGATGATGTAGTCGATTAAAAGAATCGAAACTCTGTCTCCACTCATATCATCGCCGGTAAAATTGATTGCCTGATTCAAATATCTTGGAAGATAATCTGTGAGTGTGAGCGGAGTAGTAAATTCGGAAAACGTATTGTCGCTTGTATCAATGGATGATAAGTCTAAGTCGTAATTTGTTGTGTCACTGCTCATCTCATCTGTGTCGGCAGCATCAATAATGGAGTCATCGATAGCGGGAGTTTCAGCAGTGCCGGCAGCATCAATAGCGGAGTCATCGATAGCGGGAGTTTCAGCAGTGCCGACAGCATCAATAGCGGAGTCATCGATAGCGGGAGTTTCAGCAGTGCCGGCAGCATCAATAGAGTCATCGATAGCAGGAATTTCAGCAGTGGCAGCCGATTGCATTGCTTTGGATGCCTCTTCTGTCAAAACTTCTTCAAGCACAGAAATGAATTCCTCAGACCTTTTCTTGGCTGTACCTTTATCTGTTCGTTCAATCTTCTCAGGATAGAGCCATGCGTAATTATAGGTCGTATGGTTTGAGGCAAAGTTTTCAATACCCTCTGGAGTCATGACTGCAATGGAGAAGTTCAGGGAGTCGAACATCATATCTGAATTTTTCTCAAAGAGACAGCTATAATCCGGAGATGCAATCAATCCTGTGACTGTCAGAGTCAGGTCTTTGAGCGTAATGGTATTGCCGACTTTTATTTTATTGTTGTCTGCAAACATTCGGTCTAATGCAATCTCATCTTGCTTTTCAGGAAGTTTGCCACTTAAAATGCTGAGTAAATTTACTTCTCTGTCTGTTGAGTAGACACGAATGGTTTTATCGGTATCTTTTAAATCTTCTTCAAAATAGAAGTATTTATATAACGAAAGATTTCCTTTGGATTCCAGTTTTTCAATAACAGAATCTTCCAATTCGCTGTTAAAGGAAAGATGTCCGTCTTCGATTTTTTGCTCTTTGAACCCATGATTATAAATGTATTCAAATCCGTCATCTGCAACGACAAATCCAGATACAAGACCGATAAGCATAACCATAAAAGCAAAGATGACAAAATATTTGAAGAAGTCCTGTTTCAATTCTCGTGGAATTCGTTTTGTCAATGGATTTTTCATAATGAAATCATACCCCCTACCACTCTAATTCGTCAGCGGTCAGCTTGTGGTCGTTGACAATATTTTCACGGATTTTTCCGTCACGAATTTTGATGACACGGTCAGCCATAAGTCGAATTGCATCGTTATGAGTAACCATAATAATTGTATTTCCATATTTGTGATTGATTGTCTCAATCAACTTTAAAATTTCCTTAGAAGTGTTGTAATCAAGTGCTCCTGTTGGCTCATCACAGAGAAGAATATCCGGATTTTTGACAATTTCTCTTCCGATAGAGGCACGTTGCTGCTGACCTCCGGACAGCTGGTTTGGAAGTTTATGGCGGTGCTCATAGAGTCCCAGTGTTTTCAGTAAATCATCGACATCGAGGGGATTTTCACTTAAAAATGCACCAACTTCGACATTTTCTTTGACATTCAGATTCGGAATTAAATTGTACTGTTGGAAAATATAGCCGAGATGTTTTCTGCGATACTTCGTCAGCTCCTTCTCGTTCATCTCCGCAGTCTTTTCACCGCCAATCGAAATATATCCTTCATCTGCACTGTCAATTCCACCGATAATATTGAGCAGAGTGGACTTTCCAGAACCAGATGGACCGAGAAGAACGAGAAATTCGCCCTTTTCCAGTGAAAAATTAATACGGTCAAGCACTTCAACACGATTATCGCCCTCGCCGTAATGTTTCTTAATGCCATTAATTTCAATAAACATTCCCATAACCTCCATTTCGCAAATAAATATTTAAAAAGAATTCATTTATAAAATTATTAACAATTAAATTTATGTAACAAAAATTTGCTCTTACGAGTAAATTTGATGTTCGAAACTTTATTGAAATCGCTTGATTCGGAACAGTTACAAATTTATAATAAATTCATAGATAGTTAGAAACAACTAACTTTAGTTAAGCACATTGTACTCAGAAAAAGAGAGAAAGTCAATCAAAAAGAAAAATAAATCAAAAAAATCCACAACAAATCAATCGGATACAGATAGAAAATCAAGATACCTTTACAAAAAATTTATGATTTTATCGTATAAAAGATATAAGAAAAATGGTATAATATGTAGTATGAAAACAGACAAGGAGGAAGTATTTTATGGCAAACAGAATTTCATTAAATGGGACATCTTACCACGGTGCGGGGGCAATTGGTGAGATTGTAAATGAAGTAAATCAGAGAGGTTTTAAGAAGGCTTTTGTAGCATCGGACCCGGACCTTATCAAATTTGGTGTGACAGCGAAAGTCACAGATTTACTTGATGAGGCAGGAATTCCATATTCTGTATATTCCGATATTAAGCCAAATCCAACTATTGAGAATGTTAAGAATGGTGTGGCAGCATTTAAGGAGTCTGAGGCGGACTGCATTATCGCAATTGGTGGAGGTTCTTCTATGGACACATCAAAGGCAATCGGTATCATCATCACAAATCCGGAGTTTGAAGATGTCAGAAGTCTTGAGGGAGTTGCTCCGACAAAGAATCCTTGTGTTCCTATTATCGCAGTTCCTACAACAGCAGGTACAGCCGCAGAGGTAACAATCAATTACGTTATTACAGATGTTGAGAAACAGCGTAAATTTGTATGTGTAGATACTCATGATATGCCAATTGTTGCAGTAGTTGACCCAGAGATGATGTCAACGATGCCAAAAGGACTTACCGCAGCAACTGGTATGGATGCCCTGACTCATGCAATTGAGGGATATATTACAAAGGGTGCATGGGAGATGACCGATATGTTCCATTTGGAGGCAATCAAACTCATTTCACAAAATCTTCGCGCAGCAGTTGCGAATGAAAAAGAAGGCCGTGAGGGAATGGCTCTTGGACAGTACATTGCCGGTATGGGATTTTCAAATGTAGGTCTTGGAATTGACCACTCAATGGCTCACACATTAAGTGCGCATTACGATACTCCACATGGAATGGCTTGTGCACAGTTGCTCCCAATTTCTATGGAGTTCAACAGAGATTATACAGGTGAGAAGTACAGAGAGATTGCGAGAGCAATGGGCGTGGATGGCGTAGATGCAATGTCTCAGGAAGAGTACAGAGATGCAGCAATTGCAGCCGTTAGACAGCTCTCAGAAGATGTTGCTATTCCGGCAAAGAATGACCGAATCGTAGAGGCTGAGTTAGAACAGCTTGCAGAGGATGCGTTAAATGACGCGTGTTATCCAGGCAATCCAAGAGAGGCCACAAAAGAACAGGTTATCGAGATGTTCAGACAGTTAATGTAATGCTGCGAACAGACTCACTGTGAAAATATTTTAGATAGGTATTATACTATACTATTACAAAAATAGTGCAGCAACAAAATAAAATATATAGAAAAATAAAATATATAGAACAACAAAATTATTTACAGCCATTTAAGACAGGGTGTTTCTGTTGGGTTAAGTGCCGCAGAACATCCTGTTTTTTAGAGCTGTTTTTTAGAGCGTTCCCTGTCGGAAAGCTGCAATTGAGATTATTCAATCAAAGTGGAAAAAGAGCATTTTGTTTCAGAAATTTTGCAGTTATGTGATGAAAATGTGATGAATGTGTCAGCTCTCTAAAGGTTGCCTGAATAAGCGGGAAAGTCTATTGTTTTTTGAAAATGAATCGTATAAGATGTACCCAACACAAAGAAACACAGTTATTTTTATAGAAAGGGTTGATGGGTATGAGAAAGAATTTTAAAAGCATGTTGGTGGTTGCGAGTTGCCTGACTCTCAGTTTGGGAGTGACGGCATGTTCAAAGTCGGAGAGTGATTCTTCAAAGGCATCGGATGAGGAATCAACAAGAGTGACACTGGCGGGTTCTAATAAAAACAAAAAAAGTGCAGAGGAGGAAACAACTTCTGCAAAAGAAGAGGACAGTAAAACAGATGCCACAAAAAACGATACAGATAATACTAAGACAGATACGAGTGAATATTTTACAGAAAGAGATTTAAAACAGACTGTGGACACAAGCGAGGCAACTTCAATTGAACTGAAAAGTGGAGAGAATACGACGATTTCAGAAGAGGGAATTTATGTTATTACAGGAGATGTGACAGAGACTTCAATTATTGTAGATACGACAGATGACAATGCGAAAGTACAACTGGTACTTGACGGAGTGACAATCAAGAATACAAGCACACCTGCTATTTATGTAAAATCAGCAGATAAAGTATTTGTAACTACAACGGACTCAGAAAATACATTGGAAGTCATATCGGAATTTACAGCAGATGGAGATACAAATACAGATGCGGTCATTTTTTCGAAAGATGATTTGGTGTTGAATGGAGTGGGTACACTCAATCTCACATCTACCGACAATGGTATTGCTGCAAAAGACGATTTTAAGATGACAGGAGGAACACTGAATATTACAGCTGAAAAAGATGGAATTGAAGTGAATGATTCGATTGCAATTTGTGACGGAACTGTTACAATAGATTCAGGAAAAGATGCACTTCACTGTGAAAATGACAAGGACAATACACTGGGTTCCATCTATATCAGTGGAGGTACTTTTGATATTACGGCTGGTGATGACGGAATTCAGGGAACAACGACACTCACAATTGATGGAGGAACCATTGATGTTAAGAATAGTGTGGAGGGACTTGAGGCCACAAATATCGAAATTAATGACGGAGATATTAGCATTTATGCCACAGATGACGGAATCAATGCCAGCGAGAAGAGTACGGCATTGGACATCGAGATTGTGATTAATGGTGGAAATATTGATGTAGAGGTTGGACCGGGCGACACAGATGCGATTGATTCTAATGGAAGTATCACGGTCAACGGAGGTACGATTAACATTACAGCGCAGATGTCATCGTTCGACTATGAGACTACAGGAGTCATCAATGGTGGAACAGTTACCGTAAACGGTGAGCAGGTGACAGAAATGCCACAGAGTATGATGGGCGGTGGAATCCGTGGTGGAATGAAAGGAAGAGGCGGACGAGGACAGATGCCGTCAGGGGAAGATTTCTCTAATTCAGGAGATAGACCTCAGATGCCGGAAGATGGTGAAAGTGGTGAAAGACCGGAAATGCCAGATGATACTTTTAAGGGAAAGGCAGGCAGCGAAACATAGACTTACCTGTCTGTAACACCAGAAACAGAGTTAGGAGAGATTGATATGAGAATATTTAGAAGACAGATAGCTTTGATAGCGGGTGTGACTGTATTTGCGTGTTTTGTCACTGCGTGTTCAAGCAACACTTCAAAAAAAGAAGATACCAACAATGTGAAAGATACAGAGTCAGCAATAGAACATACAGATAGAAACGAAGACGAGTCAGAAGATGATATGGGTGTTGATTTGACCGATATTTTTTCTGAGAGAGAATTAGCACAGACAGCGGATACCAGCGAGGCTGCTAATATAGAACTGGTAAGTGGACAGAATGTCACAATTACAGAGGAGGGAACCTATGTTGTGACTGGCAGTGCAGAAAATTCTTCTATTATCGTAGACTCAGCAGATGATGCAAAAATTCAATTGGTTTTAGATGGGGTAAATATTACGAATATCAGTACACCGGCAATTTATGTAAAGTCAGCGGATAAGGTGTTTGTGACGACAACGGAGTCAGAAAATACGCTGTCGGTCACAGATACATTTACGACAGATGGCGATACAAAAACAGATGCGGTCATATTCTCCAAAGATGATTTGGTTTTAAACGGAGTTGGAACACTGAATATCAAGTCAACAGATAACGGTATTTCTTCTAAAGATGACTTGAGAGTGACAGGTGGAACTCTAAATATCGAAAGTACATCTGATTCGATAGAGGCAAATGATTCAGTCAAGATTGGTGGAGGAATCATCACACTTAAATCACAGAAGGACGGTATTCACTGTGAGAACAAAGAGGATTATAAGCTGGGAGCTGTTTATATTGCAGGAGGAACGATTTCAATTGAGGCAGCAGATGACGGTATTCAGGGAACTTCGCTGATTATCGAGGACGGCATGATAGATATAGAGAATACAGGAAATTCATTTCAGTATGATGCACTTGGCATGTTAGGTGGTGGAACGGTAACTGTAGATGGAAAAGAGATGACAGAGTTGCCACCAAGTTCGTCACAGACACAGGCAGAATAAACTATAACATATATTTCATGGGGGAAAAAATGAAAGTTTCAGATTCAATGACAGAGCAGATTTATCAGGTAAGACCAGAATATTTAAATGGTGCAGGCAGATTATTTGGCGGAAAATTAATGCAGTGGATAGATGAGGTCGCAGGTCTTGTGGGAATTCGACATACAAGAGGAGATGTAGTGACAGCATCAGTAGATAATTTAAAATTTATTTGTGGTGCGTATGAAAAAGACTTAATTGTACTCACAGGAAGAGTGACCTATGTTGGAACAACTTCTTTTGAAGTCAGAGTAGATGCTTATAAGGAAGATTTGCAGGGAATGAGGTATCCGATTAACAGGGCATATCTCACGATGGTTGCAATTGATACCGATGGAACACCGAGAACCGTTCCGCCGATAGAGATTGAGACGGAGAGCGAGCGTGCAGAATGGGAGGCTGCAAAGAAACGAAGAGAGTACAGACTTCACCGAAACAGAGAAGGATTTTAGTCAAATGTATTGCAAAGCAGTATTCGGTTGCGAGCAATTAACAAATTTGATTGCGGATATACGATTATTCTGTGGAATCGAATAGGAGAAAAGTTCAATTTTGAATTTAAATATTGAATTTTTCTCTTTTTTCTATGCACATATATCATTATTGTGATAAAAAAATTCGAAAAATAAAAAATACATATTGAACTTACAATTGAAATATACTATAATACCAACATATGAAATTGAACTAAAGTTCAATTTGCAAAAAAATCAATATCGAAGGAGATGAAGTAGGTGGAGAACAGTTCATTTTCGGAGCGATTAAAGGCGGCGATGGAGGCGAAAAATCTGAAACAGGTAGATTTAATCAAAGCCGCACAGCAGAAGAATATAAAACTTGGTAAAAGTCAGATTAGTCAGTATGTGAGTGGCAAAACCATTCCAAGAGAGAATATATTAAAAGTATTAGCCGATATATTAGAGGTTCAGGCAGAATATCTTGGCGGAAATTCGGATATAGAACCTGTGGCAGGTGAAAAACAGCAGATGACCAAAACTGAGGGTCAGTCAGCCGATGCAGAGTTAAAAGGAGAGAGGAAAATGAGAGAATTTAAGAAATCTTCAAAGTTGGATAATGTATTATATGATGTTCGTGGACCAGTTGTAGAGGAAGCTGCGAGAATGGAAGCAAATGGTATGCACGTACTCAAGTTAAATATTGGAAATCCTGCACCATTTGGATTCCGTACACCAGATGAGGTCATTTATGACCTTAGCAGACAGTTGACAGAGTGTGAGGGATATTCAGCATCTAAGGGTATGTTTGCAGCAAGAAAAGCAATTATGCAGTATGCGCAGAATAAAAATATTCCAAATGTATCGATTGAAGATATTTATACAGGAAACGGTGTCAGTGAGCTGATTAATTTAAGTATGTCAGCATTGCTCGACAATGGAGATGAGGTATTAGTACCTTCTCCGGACTATCCATTATGGACTGCATGTGTCACTCTTGCAGGTGGTAAAGCTGTTCATTATATCTGTGATGAGGAGAGTGAGTGGTATCCTGACATTGAGGATATGAGAAAGAAGATTACAGATAAGACAAAGGCAATTGTTATCATTAATCCAAATAATCCAACAGGTGCCCTTTATCCAAAGGAAGTGCTTGAGGATATTGTAAATCTGGCAAGAGAACATCAGCTCATGATTTTCTCAGATGAGATTTATGACAGACTTGTTATGGACGAATTGGAGCATATTTCAATTGCAAGTCTTGCTCCAGATGTATTCTGTGTGACATTTAGCGGACTTTCAAAATCTCATATGATTGCAGGATTTCGAATTGGCTGGATGGTACTCAGTGGAAATAAGGAGATGGCTAAGGATTATATTGAGGGTATTAATATGCTATCTAATATGCGACTTTGTTCAAATGTTCCTGCACAGTCGATTGTACAGACGGCACTTGGAGGACATCAGAGTGTGAGAGATTATATTGTTCCAGGTGGAAGAATTTATCAGCAGAGAGAATACATTTACAATGCGTTAAATGATATTCCGGGAATCAGTGTCAAGAAACCTAAGGCTGCATTTTATATTTTCCCTAAGATTGATGTGAAAAAGTTCAATATTAAGGATGATGAGAAATTTGTTCTCGATTTATTGCATGACAAGAAAGTTCTTATGGTTCACGGCGGCGGATTTAACTGGAAAGAGCCAGATCACTTCCGTGTTGTATATCTTCCAAGAATTGAAGTGCTCGAAGAGGCAACTGGAAAAATTGCAGATTTCTTAAGTTATTATAAACAGCAGTAAGAACGAAAGTTTTGGACTTTTGATATTTCATCAGTAAAATCCAAAAGTCTATAACCTCGGTAAGAGGGAAAGTTTTTAGACTTTTGAGATTGCGAAAGCACGTAGAAAGTCCTATTATGGTCGGGGACAAATACTTTTGGTCCCAACCATAATAATATGTGTAGATTAATTGCATAATATATGGTATAATATTTTTTCAGTATGAGGATAATGAGCAATCCGATATGTTAAGTAAGTATAAGACAAAGGAAATGTGGAAAGAAAATGAATATTGGAGACATTGTAGTTATTCCCGATGTGGAATGTACTGCCAGACAGTTCAAAATTATTGAAAAACAGTTCAGCGAACGAAAAGATGTCAATGAGTATAAGGCTGTGGAAGAGGAGTCCGGAGAAGTTATACCATTTGACGGAAGAATTAGGAGAAGCAACTTTATTATACCACTTGAAAAATACAAAAAGATTCCTGACAAGAATAGTTTTCTGATTGCACAGATTGGAGACGAGAATAAGACTGCTTATTATAAACTTGTAGATGGGAAACTTGAAGTGGGAGCGAAAAAGTGCACTTTTGAGAATCAGAGATATGGAGCAGAATTTTATCACAGATGTATCACTGAAATTTTAAATGATAAGGGCGATAGAATTAATCCTTCAGTATTTTGGGGGACGCTTGCAAAACACTGTCAGGGTATGACTTTAGATGAAATTTATCAGTATATTCAGGACAATGATATAGAAGTATTTCTGGATTCGCCAAGTTATGAAGAGGCAATTCGTGACTTGATTGTTACAATTAACAGACCGGAAGTGACGAGAGTTGAGAATGAAGACGGAAAGCGTGGGTTCAACGTTATTCGTGTAGAGGTTCTTTTAAAGAGATATGCGTATCCGGAAATTTTGAGAAATATTGAAAAATATAAACGAGAGATTATGGATATTGTGCTGGAATCTATTTCTGAGGCTCCAGAGTTTCAGAAACTAAATGTTCCTGTAGAATATCTGATGCCAATTAATATGATAAAATTATCAGCAGATGATTTGATGTTTGATTTTAAATTACCAGAATAAGAATAAAACATATTGCCCCGTATACATGTTTGTATACGGGGTTCCTTTTGTCTGTCATATATATTATATGAGTTTTTTATTTATCTCGCGATAAATTCTCTGTTTGTCTTCGTACATACGCTGGTCTGCAATTTTGAGAATTTCCTCAATATTGGAATCGAAGTCTTTGGAATTTGCTGTTCCGATTGCAACGCTGACATCTTTTTTGGCGTATTCACTTCTTAAATCTTCTATGATTTTTTCACAGGACGTATCTTTTGATGGAATTTTAAATGCCAAAAATTCATCACCACCCATACGAAAAACATTTTTTTGACCAAAGTAATGAATCAGAACGCTGGCAGTGTTTTTTATGAGTAAATCGCCTGCGTGATGACCAAAATTATCATTTTCTCGTTTGAGTCCATTTATATCACAGAATACCAAAATCAGTTCTGGCTGTTTTGTAAGGAATGGCTTATATTCTGCAAAGGCACGGCGATTCAGAACTCCGGTAAGTTCATCTGTACGCCCCTGCATCTCTAGTTTTTCCAACGTATTTCTGTTTTGAATCATCATTACGATGAACTGGGACAGAGCATTTAAAATATTTTTTTCGATACTGTAATATTCTTTTGATGGATTTTCGATGATTACATATCCGATAATCTTGTGATTAAAAATCAGTGGCTCACAGATATTGACAATACTGATAGCAGCAATATTTGTGACATCAGAGGCAGTAATCGCTGGCGTAAATCCATCTTTGCACCACATATATGTTGTGGAAAAATGACCATTAGAGTCAGTTTCAAAAATATGTACACAGTTTGCATCGGAAGTTCGTCCGATTTTTTCTATCATTCGCCGTAATCCGATGTTGGGATTATTATCTCGCATAGCAATGTGGATGCAGTCGTTTTCAAACTGTTCAATATCATCTGTATGCGGATTTTTAACTTTTGTTTCTGAAATCGGAGTTGTGTCTATTGCAATTTCGAATCGGAATTTTTTTCCGTGTGAAGTAATCATGGTATCTCGCAGAAGATATGTCCGTCCAAACATTTTATTATGGAATGTCCATTCATAAAAACAGTTTCTCTGCAGATGATGATTGTTACAAAATTCACATGGAGAGCTAAAGCCCTGAAGAACTTCATAACATTTCATGCCTTCTAGGTTTGTATCTCTAGAAAGTCCACACATCTTTCTGCCGGCGTAATTCAGATAGATGAGAGAGTAGTCCTCAATATCTGAGATATATACAATATCTGATAGTTCATCAAATTTATCGCGGTCAAAGATTAACTTCTCGCCGCTAAATGTTTTTAAGGCAGCATTTCTGTCGAGATGTCTTTTCAGCCTCTTTTCGAGTAGAGCTGGCAGCTGGGATATATTGTTTATTTCAGAACCGAGAGCAATTCCATAATAAGCATATAAGGTACAGTCATATCCATCGATGGTATGAATATTGTGGATTGCCTCTGTGATAAGGTTCACAAGCCGGATTACTTCATCTGAGGACAGATATTTGGTGGCAATGATAAATTTTGCGTTTAAAAATCGGCATAGAATACCTTTGACACCGGCATACTGGACTAAAATGTCAGCAATTTGTCTCAGAAGATGATTTCCAGTCTCATTTCCATAAACGGATAGAATATGTATATATTCTGGAATGTCAATCATTATGACCGTGTAATCTGTTCCGTGAAGTGTGCGTTCTTCTTCCAATTGCAACATACTAGAGATGAATCCGCCTCCGTTCATAAGTGATGTGACAGAATCCGTAAATTTTGCGGCATTGCGTTCTGAGTTTACTCCGGCGAGTTCGTTTAAATCATAAAAGAATCCGAAAATTCCCACGATTTCTCCGTCATGATAAAGTGGAATTTTGGTCGCACATATTTCGTGTGGCGTTCCCTGTACGATACAGTTTCCGTGGATACTTCGCAGACATTTTCCATGTTTTAACACATCAAGTTCATCTTTGCGAAATGGATTGGAGTCTGGATGCCATCTCATATCTTCATCAGTCTTTCCTAGAATATATTCTGGTGAGGAAATTTTATAATGCTCTAAAAATGCCTTGCTTACATAGGTAAAACGTCTTTGTGCATCTTTGAAGAAGAATTTAAAATTAAGTTGTTCTGCCAGCGATATAAAAATGTCTTTATATGTAAGTGAACTGTTTGAAAATACGGATGAACTCTCAGATTCGGAGTAGTTGTGTAAAAACTGTTTATCGATATAATCTCTCACCATAATCATGAAAATCTTTTCTTCGCTGTCTGGTACCAGTGAGATAGAAATTAGTTTTTTTTCGTAAGTTCCTGTCTCAGTGTTTAAAATTCGAAATGCCTGACTGAAGTAGCCTGATTTTGAATTTTGTAATCGCTCCGGTAACAGGCGCAAATTCATAAAATCTTGAAAACGTTCCGAATCTTCTGAGTAAACAGAGTATTTTGACATTTTATGAATCATTTTCTGAATACCGTAAAATTTAGGAATTTCATTTTCAGGGAAAGTCTTTGCGTGCATCAGAGTTTCGCACCAGTCCTCCTCAATATTGATTAATTGTATGGTGTCATTAATCAAAAGAGCCTCACGAATATACTTGTTGATGTATGCCTGTACAGAATTTTCGGAGGACACATTTACGCTGTTAAAATAGACAGCAAATAAATATTTTTCATCATAGGAAGAAATCAGCTCAATATTTACTTTTAGATAAGAATCCTTGACTGGAAAAGAAAAAGATTCTTTCTTTTTGCTGGCAATGACCTGTCTCGTCATATTTCGATAAATATGATATATCGGAGAATCCTTCGAATTCAGCTTTTTGTTCGAATATTCGATAGTTGGAGAGCCAGTCATATTGAGTATCTCAAGTCCGTTCTGATTTAGGTGTTTCCATTCTAGATGATTTTTTTTCAGAAGAAGAATTCCGAATGACTGATCTGTAACAAAATGGATAGAACTTACGGCATCGTATAATTTCGCATCAGGTCTTGATTCGGGAATGAAATTTCTAGAGATGCAGTGTTCCATCAGGTCGGTATAGCACATAGGTTTGCCAAAGTAATAGCCTTGTGCCTTGTCGCAGCCGATTTCTGTCAGAAAATCCAGTTGTTCCATTGTTTCTACGCCCTCGGCAAGAGACTGTACGCCGATTCGCTTTGACATTTCTACGATAGAAGTGATGATTTTCTTTGACTTCTCGTTAAATACAGAGAGAAATTCCATATCAATTTTTAACTGATTAAAATCATAATCTTTTAATACATTTAATGAAGAATATCCAGAGCCAAAATCATCCATCCACACCTTGTATCCTGCATCGTGAAATTGGTTGATGATATTCCGAGTGTGTGAATCTTTCGTTTCAAGAATTGACTCCGTGATTTCGAGAATGAACATTTCTCGTGGAACCTGATATTTTTTTATCGTGGATTCAATATAATGAAAGATGTCACAGAGAGTAAAATCCAGACGTGACAAGTTGAACGAAATTGGAACCATAGCTGTTTTTTCGTTTAGACGAAGTTTGTAGCTGTGACAGATTTCGTCAATCATGTAACAGTCCAGAATATGAATCATTTCGTTTTGTTCAAGTTCATCTATAAATAGTTTGGGATTCAGAATACCAAGTTCTGGGTCTTCCCATCGTGCCAGTGCCTCAAAACTGCATAATTTTTTGGAGAGAGTTCTTATCACTGGCTGATAATAAATTTTTATGTGTTTGTTTGCTATTGCATCTTGAAGTTTTTCGCTAAAAATTCCCATGCTGCACCTTCTTTACTACAATTCTTCTCAATACTGATATGAAGTTATTGTAACATAATTTGAATATAAAGTTAACTGTTTACAAAAGATGATTTTAGTTATATTTTCTGGCAGTGAGCATACAATCATTTTTCATACAATCATATAGAAAAAAAGAAGGAAATAAATAGTTCATAATTTGTTAACAAATTATTTACTTGTAATTTTCGACAAAATAGTTTATAGTATGTTCTAGGAAAGGAATATACCCTTCAAAAATTTCCTTTCCCTTATAACCCCTTATTAATTATTTATACTCCCCTCGAACCACTAGGTAAACGAAATACCTAGTGGTTCACTTTTTTATAAAACATTATTCTATGGAGAGACATGCTCTGAGAGATTGAAATAAAAAAAGGAGATATTTTTACTGTTATGGTAAGAATATCTCCTTTTTGTATGAAATGAAATTATTTTGTGATTTGCTGATATAAATCATCCATTGTAGAAGTAATTGTTGTGTGATACGGAGTTAAGAAATCTCTGTCTCGAAATCCCCAGTCAACGCTGATGCAATCGATTCCTGAATTTTTTGCGGTTAAGATGTCGATTTCTGAATCACCAATATAAACGGTGTCTTTGGGATTTACGTTTAAAATTCTCATTGCCTCGCAAGCCATATCCTTTGCAGGTTTTCTTGCAATTCCAGCTTTTTCGCCTAGAGAAAAATCAAAAAGTCCCTTGAAGTGATTTTCGGACAGTGTCAGAACTGCCTCATGTGGTTTATTCGATACAACGGCTGTTTTAATTCCGTGTTCACGAAGTTTTTGAATCACTTCGAGAATTCCTTTATATGGTCCGGTTTTAATTGCACAGTGCGTCTCGTAATATGGTCTGTAAATCGTGCGAATTTTTGCAACTTCATGTTCATCTGTGATAAGACCTGCAACTGGTTCATCAGTTCCTATCTTGACGAGTTCTTTTATTGAAATCCCTGATTCTAAGGCAAGTCCGCGAATAATGGCAACATCTACACCACTTCCGAAGAGGGCTTTTGACTCTAGGGAAGTAAAGTCGTGTTTGTGCCCTGCCTGCTCAAAAGAATAGTTGATGGCATCTCTTAAATCTTCAATGGTATCTAATATGGTTCCGTCCATGTCAAATATGGCTGCTTTGTACATCGTATACGCCTTTCTATAATTCTTTATTGTAATAGTCTTTTTACAAGGTTGACACAGTCTGCTGCATCGGTAGAATAGCCGTCTGCCTCAATTTCCTCTGCAAAACTGTCTGTAACTGCTGCGCCGCCGACAATAATCTTTGCCTTACAGTCTTTTTCTCTTGCAATCTTAATAACTTTTTTCATATTCATCATAGTGGTTGTCATAAGAGCGGAAAGTGCAATGATTTTGGCATCTTCCTTGATTGCCAAATCGACAATCGCATCACTGTCTACATTTTTTCCCATATCAATGACACGATAACCATAGTTGCGCAGCATAAGTGCTACAAGATTTTTGCCAATATCATGAACATCGCCCTCTACAGTGGCAATGATTATGACAGGGGCATCTTTATCCTCGGCACCACTGCTTAAAAGTGGCTCTAAATATGCGATTGCTGTCTCCATTGCATTTGCACTGGCAATAAGCTGTGGCAGGAAGTACGCTTTTTTGTCAAATAAATCACCGACTTTGTTAATTGCTGCAATCAGGTGGTCATCTAAAATTGTTTTTGGTTTTAGTCCGGATGCCAATTCTTCTTTTACTCGTTCTACAATGGTATCTTTGTCTCCGTTTAACACTGCCTTAAATACCAGTCCTTGATTTTCGGCAGCATTAGAGCCGGAGGCTGCGACTGGTTTGGCGCCTTGAGTGGTAGTGTTTGCTGCCGGAACAAGAGTTGCTTTTCTCTCGGAATAGAAATTCATGCGTTTGATGTAACGAATATCACTGTTTTCACGATTTAACAGTAGGTTTGCTGCAAAAGCAGTGTTCATAAGTAAATCCTGTGAAGGATTTGCAATCGCCATTGTGAGTCCGTTTAAAATACTCATGGTTAAAAATGTGGCATTTACAAAACTTCTCTCTGGGAGTCCAAAGGAAATATTAGAAAGTCCACAGACGGTTGCAAGGCCATGCTTTGTACAGAAATCAAAGGTATCAATACAGTTAAGAGCAGAGTTTTTATCAGCTCCGACTGTTGCAACCAGTGCATCAACAACCATATCGCTCTCTGTAAATCCATATTCTTTGGCGCGTGTAATCGCTTGTTTGATAATTGCATGTTTTTTCTCGTTTGTCTCAGGAATTCCCTCGTCTGAAACAGGAAGGAAGATAAACATTGCGCCATATTTTTTCGCAACCTGCAATAGTCTCTCAAACTTAACGCTCTCGTAAGAAATAGAGTTAATCAGGGCTCGTCCGGGATAGATACGAAGAGCGGCCTCGATGACTTCCGGATAGCTGGAATCAATACACAGAGGCAGGTTTGTCACCTGTGTCACCTCATCAATCACTTGGAGCATAGTCTCTTTTTCATCGATTCCGTTCATTCCGACATTGACATCAAGGACTCTTGCTCCGAGTTCCTCCTGTTCTCTTGCCATTTCGCGTACGATTTCAAAATTTCCTTCAAGTAACTGAGCCTGAAGTTTTTTCTTGCCGGTTGGATTGATTCGCTCACCGATGACAAAAAAATCTTTTCCTATATTTATATGAGCAAGTTCTCTCTCTGAGGAAATTACATTTTTCTTTTCTGTTAAAATTGGCTGAACAGGATAATCCTTGAGCTTATTATGAAGTGCTTTGATGTGCTCTTTTGTTGTTCCGCAACAACCACCGATGATTCGGACACCGGCATCGACAAGAGGCACACAGGCATCAGCAAAATCTTTTGGAGTCATTTTATAAACGGTCTGGTCATTTTCGATTTCTGGAAGTCCTGCGTTTGGTTTGGCAATAACTGGAATGTTTGCATATTCATAAATATCTTTTACGATGCTGACCATAGTCTCCGGACCAGTAGAACAGTTGAGTCCGACTGCATCAATGCCAAGTCCCTGCAAGATGACAGGAACATTTTTTGCAGGAGTACCGAATAATGTTCGGCCATCTGCCTCAAATGTGAGAGTGGCCATGACAGGGAGGTCGCAAAGCTCTCGAATTGCAATAATAGCAGCTCTTGTCTCCTGAATACTCATCATAGTTTCAATTACGAACAAATCGACACCGGCATTTATGAGAACAGATACCTGCTCTTTGTAAATGTCTACCAGCTCTTCGAACATCAAATCGCCCATTGGCTTAATCTGATGTCCGGTCATGGTAATATCTCCGGCTACATAGGCTCTGCCGGCTGCCACTTCTTTTGAAATTTTTACAAGTTCGGTGTTGATTTCCTCAAGTCGGTCTGCTAATCCATATTCTTCTAATTTTAAGCGGTTTGCGGTAAAGGTAGGTGCATATATAATGTTTGTTCCGGCCTCAATAAAGTCGTTTTGTAAATCTTGAATGGCCTTTGGATGTTCTAAAATCCAAAGTTCCGGACAGACACCGACAGGCATACCTGCTGCCTGAAGGTTTGTACCAGTGGCACCATCTAAAAATACAAGGCCTTTTTCACATAATTGTCTGAATTCTTCTCTGGTCATGGCATATTCCTCCTGATAAAATAGTATTCCCTGATAAATGACAGGTTTATAAAATCTCTATTATAATTTTACAAAAAAATATAGTATCTTTTATATCATAAAACAAAAAAAATTTCATTAATAATATAGAATAAAAACATAAATTATAGTTACCATATTTGATAAATAGGAATATAAGGATGATTGTATGGTTAATGTGCATAATAAATATGAAAAATTTCTGTGATTTGTATACAAAAGTTGAAATGGTCGTTGACGGAAAAATATCAAGTATATAAAATATGAAGATAGTAGTTAGAATATTAATTCGGGATATGGGTTTTATAAAAAAAGGAGACGAAAAATGAGATTTTCAAAGAAGAAAATGGCGGCAAAGTTATCTGCTTTTGCACTTACTGCTGCAGTTACAGCTACGACAGCGTTTTCTGGTTTTGTTCCGTTTCAGAATCAGGCGGGCGAAGTAGTCTATGCAGCAGAGAGAACAGATTATGGTCTGGCACAGAGCTCTCAGCAGGGAGTTATTCTTCACTGCTGGAACTGGTCTTACAACAATATCAAGAAGTATATGAAAGATATTGCAGCAGCAGGATATACAACTATTCAGACTTCGCCGGTACAGCAGCCTAAGGACTATTACTGGGAAGGTGTTGCCTATGGCAATGTCGGTATTCCGAATGGAACAGGCGGCGAGGATGGAAACTGGTGGAAACTCTACCAGCCGGTTACATTTAGCATTTGTGATAATGGTTATACATGGCTTGGAAATAAGGCAGAATTTACTGCGATGTGTGCAGAGGCTGAGAAATATGGTGTGAAAGTAATCGTTGATATTGTGGCAAACCATATGGGTAATATTCAGGGATATAAGATTGGCGATGAAGAGACAGTTATGGGAGATATTTCTCCGCAAGTTGGTGAGTTCTGGAAACCAGAGATGCTCACAGACACTTCTTATTGGCATATCAGTACATCATGGACACATACAAGTGACGGAAGATTTGATGTTACACAGGGAAATATGGGTATGCCGGATTTGAATACAGGTGACGCCAAAGTTCAGAAGATGGTACTCGATTTGCTCAAAGAGTGTATTGATTGTGGTGCAGACGGATTCCGTTTTGATGCGGCAAAACACATTGAGACACCTGTGGATAATGCGAAGTTTGCAAGCAATTTTTGGGATGTTGTACTGGATGGTGCAAGAAGTTACTATAAACAGAAAAACGGTACGGATGGAATTTATTTCTATGGAGAAGTATTAAATCGTCTGGATGATTCGAATGTTGAGAAATATCTCAGAAGTAAGATGTCGATTACAGACAATTCGACAAGTGATAATCTTAGAAATAGTGTGATTAACGGAAGTGTAAGCGCACTTGCGACTTCCGGGTATTGCGGATATATTGGCGGACAGGGTACAAAGGCAGTTTTGTGGCCGGAATCTCACGACACTTACATGGGTGGTGGTTCTTCCTATGATGCCAGTGATGCAGATATTAAGAGAACTTGGGCAATTATCGCATCGCGCAAAGATTCTACCGGATTATTCTTTGCAAGACCATATTATTCAAGAGATATTCTTGCGGGAGATCAGTCAAAGGCAAGGCAGTCCACGAAGAAGATTCTCGAAAACATTGAGCAGACTCAGATTGGAGATGTTGGTTCAATTACATGGGCAGATAAGTCTGTAGTTGCAGTAAACAGATTTAGAAACTTCTTTGTTGGACAGAGTGAAAAACTCGGCGCGTCTGGAAATACAGCTTACAATATGAGAGGAAATACAGGTATCGTTATTGTAAGAGGAGAAGGTCAGGGACCAGTGTCGCTCCATGTTGGAATGAAGGACGGAACTTATACGGATCAGGTAACGGGAGAGAAATTTACTGTTTCAGGAGGAACAATCAAGGGTAATGTCAAGGGTGAGGATTGCATCGCAGTTGTTTATAATCCAACCGTTGATTATGGAGAAGTTCATCCGGAAGAGCCGGTTGTAGTAAAAATCAATGCAAGTCTTTCAACCGAGACATCAACATTTACAACAAATACAGCAGATGTTACCATGACTGTCAGTGACGGTACAACGGGAGAATACACAACAACAGAGGGTGCAAAAGGTACATTTACAGGCACAAAGACAATTACTGTTGGAAAATTAACTGGAACAGGTGAAAATGTAGCTGTTTCAATTAAAGCAACGGCACAGGACGGAACATCAAAGACAAAAGTATTTACTTATAAAAAGACAAATGCAAGTGCAGCTTATCCAACACTTAGTTCCGGTGGAGTTGTATTTGACAACACAAACTATAAGTGGGCTGAAGTGTATTGTTATGTATATTCGGCAGATGAATCTGTAAAAAATTCGGGTTGGCCGGGAGTGAAGATGGATATTGCAGACGGAAATTTCTACACATATGAATTGCCTGAAACTTTAACTGGAAAGGTACATGTTATTTTCAGTAATGGTTCGGGAGCTCAGTACCCATCTGGAGCAGGTCTTGTGATGACAGCGACAGATAAAAAGTTGTTCCAGAGTCCAGCCGAAGGATTTGTTGAACTTCCGGAGTCTAAGGGAGTGCTCACGGCGACTCTGACTCCATCGGCAACAGAGGTAGTATCCGGACAAAGTGTTACATTGAATACCAAGACAGAAAATGCAGAAGGAGCGGTCAAGTATACCTACACATCAGCAGATGGACAGATTATTTCTGCAAATGGCAAGACAGCGACATGGAAGGCACCTGCGAAGGGAACGTATAAGATTGCAGTCAATGTAAAAGATGGAAATACAGAAGTGACAGCAGTGACAACAATAAAAGTAACAGATAATGTAACGCCGAAAAAACTTTCTGTGAATTTAACTGCGGATAAGAGTTCTGTTACGCCGACAGGAACAGCAACATTGACGGCAGTAGCTGCAGGCGGTTCTGGAAATTATAAATATACATATAGTATTTCTGCTGACGGAAAAACTGCTGTGTTGGCATCAGAAAGTACATCTTCATCATATAAGTGGACAGCAGGAAATGTGGCAGGAACAAAGACACTTACCGTAACAGTAACAGATGCGGCAGGAGCAACTGCATCATCAAGTGTGGTTATGAACGTTGAAAACAAAACACCAAACCTTGCCGTAAAACTGACAGCAAACAAAAATACAGTATCGCCAAAGGGAATGGCGACATTGACAGCCACAGCATCAGGCGGTACAGAAAAATATAAATATACATACAGTATTACAGCAAATGGAAAAACGGTTGTAATGGCAAAAGATATTGTGTCAAACAAATATGACTGGGTAGCAGGAATGGCAACAGGAGCAAAGACGCTCACAGTAACAGTGACAGATGCGACAGGGGCAACTGCATCATCTAGCGTCATTATGAATGTTGAAAACAAAACACCGAACCTTGCCGTGAAACTGACAGCAAACAAAAATACAGTATCACCAAAGGGAATGGCAACATTGACAGCCACAGCAACAGGTGGTACAGGAAAATGTAAGTATACATACAGTATTACAGCAAATGGAAAAACGGTTGTAATGGCAAAAGATATTGTGTCAAATAAATATGACTGGGTAGCAGGAATGGCAACAGGAGCAAAGACACTCACAGTAAACGTGACAGATGCGACAGGAGCAACTGCATCATCAAGTATCATTTTGAATGTGCAAAACTCGCAAGCAGAACTTGGTGTAAAATTAAGTGCTGCAACCATATCGCCAAAAGCAAGAGTTACAGATACGCTGACAGCATCTGCGACTGGCGGAGCGGGAAATTACAGATATACATTTGTGATTCGAAATAATAATACAGGTGCAGCGGCGGTTCTGACCTCGTCACAGGTATCTAATATATATAAGTGGAATTCGGGACCGGCAGGTTCAAAAACACTGACAGTAATTGTATCTGACTCCAAAGGTGCAACTGCATCATCATCTATGACAATTGTTGTAAAATAAAACCGGACATGAAAAGAACTGAGATAGTAATATCTTGGTTCTTTTTTTTGATGCGGTGATGGGCAAAATGTCCATAAAAAATAACTATATAACGAAAAAAATCAGAAAAATATAAGGTATATAAAATAAAAAATGATAATCTTATGTGAAAATTTTACATTTATACTTCCAATTTTATAAAAAATATTGTACAATGTGGGAGAACTAGCGGACACGGCTAAATAAAGAAAGGAAGAGAATATGAAAAGAAAGCTATCTTTTAAGAAAAGACTGGCGAACCAGTCGAAGAAAATCGCAGCAGTAACTCTCTCGTTATCAATGGCATTTGGTATTTCAGGACTTACATTTGAAAAACCAGTCATGACATATGCGGCAGAGACAGCTGCAGATCTTGAAAATGCACCTTTCAGTTGGGATAATGCAACTGTTTATTTCTTACTGACAGACCGTTTCAAGAATGGAGATACATCCAATGACAATGCTTATGGCAGACAGGATGTTCCTATGACAGATAAACGAGCAACATTCCACGGCGGAGATTTTGCCGGTATTACACAGCAGATTGAGGCTGGATATTTTGATGATTTGGGAGTAAATGCTATCTGGCTTACAGCTCCTTACGAGCAGATTCATGGATATATCGTTGGTGGAGATCAGTTCTTCCACTATTCATATCATGGATATTATGTACTTGATTATACAGAGCCTGATCAGGCATATGGTACAAAACAGGAGTTCCAGAAATTAGTAGATACAGCTCATGAGCATGGAATCAGAATTGTCATGGACGTTGTTATGAACCATGCAGGTTACAACAGTATGTATGACATGAATGAGTACGGATTTGGTACATTAAAATCAGGATGGCAGAATTATTACAATTCTCAGCACAGCTCAACAGCTGGTTATCATGATAATATTGATTACAACAGCAGTGCGAGCGACTGGGGAAAATGGTGGGGAGCCGGCTGGATTCGTTCCGGACTTCCAGGATATACAGAAGGTGGAAATGATGAAAAGACAAGTTCTTTATTAGGACTTCCTGATTTCAAGACAGAGTCTGGTGCCTCAGTAGGAATTCCAGAACTCTTAAAGACAAAATGGACAAAAGAAGGAACATACAATGAAAAGGTTTCAAAATATGGTTCTTCAGGAACAGTTCGTTCATACCTCACAAAATGGTTATCTGAGTGGGTTGAGACATACGGTGTTGATGGTTTCCGTTGTGATACAGCAAAACACGTAGAGTTTGAATCATGGAAGGCATTAAAAGATGCCTCTAACACAGCTCTTAAAAAATGGAGACAGAACAACCCTAACAAACCGGGTGCACAGTGGACAGATGATTTCTGGATGACAGGTGAGCACTGGGAGCACAATGTAGGTTACGGAAAAGATGGATACTTCACAGCAGGTGGATTCGATTCTATGATTAACTTCGAGACACAGGGTGGTGGATTATTAGCAGCAGGAACACTTGCTAATCTCTATGACGGATATGCCTCTAAGATTAATGGAACAGATGGATTTAATGCGTTATCTTACATTTCATCTCACGACTCAACACTCGCAGACAGAAATAACTTATACTACTTAGGTTCAGCATTATTAATGCTCCCTGGTGGAGTTCAGATTTACTACGGTGATGAGACAGCAAGACCATGGGTATCAGGCGTAAGTGATGGTAACGGTGGTGCAGGTCATGGACTTAGAAGTGATATGAACTGGAACAATTATGACAAAGAGTTATTAACACATTGGCAGAAACTTGGTACATTCAGAAAGAACCACTTATCAATTGGTGGAGGTTCTAACACAAAACTTACATCTACATCAGGTATTGCTTTTGGAAGAACATATAATAAGAATGGTGTAAATGATAAGGCAGCAGGTGTTGTTGGTGCAGGAAATAACACAGATATCACAGTTGACGTATCATCATTATGGGAAGATGGAACAACAATCATCAATGCTTATGATGGAACAGATACTGTTGTAAATGGTGGAAAAGTTACATTTAACAGTGGTGCACATGGCACAATCCTCATGGAAGAGTCAGCTGTTGCAAAAGGAAAAGTAACAATTACAGATGTTAACAAAGACACAGGTGCTACAATTTCTACAAGAGTTATCACTGGTGAGATTGGACAGAGCTATACAGCATCTCCACTTACAACAGATGGATTAAAACTTGCCAGTACAACAGGTGCTAAGACAGGAACATTCACAAAAGAGGGTTCAGCAGTAACTTTCTACTACACATTTGACAATGTAAATTATGCATATGTTGTTACAAAATTTGTAGATGCAGCTACAGGTGCTGAGATTGCAGATTCAACAACAGAGATTAAGAAAGTTGGAAGTACATATAACACAACTCCAGTTGATGTTAAGAACTATGAAGTAGATGAGTCACAGACAACAAATGCATCAGGAACAGTTGCAAGAGGTACAACAACAGTAACATACAAATACAATTATGTAGAGCCTACAACAGTTCAGGTTCACTATTACAATGACAAGAACTGGTCTTCAGTAAATCTTTACGCATATGATGAATCTGGTACAGCAGTAAAAGAGTTTACAGGAAAATGGCCAGGAAAAGCTATGACAGCAGCAGGCGAGGGATGGTTTACACTTGATCTTGCAGATGCAGAGAGAGCAACATTAATCTTCAACAACGGAGCCGGAGCACAGGAGCCATCTGGTGTTGGCACACCTGGATATGAGGCAGCAGGCGAAGTTTGGATTAAAGGTGGAAAAGTTTACCAGACAGGTAAAGTAAAAGTAAATTACGTTGATGAGAATGGTAAAGTTTTAGCATCTGAGACACTCAAGGGAGTAGCAGATGGAACAAGCAAATACACAACATCAGCAAAGACAATTGACGGATACACATTAACAACAACTCCTTCAAATGCATCAGGCGTTTTTGCAGAAGGAACAACAACAGTAAAATATGTTTACAAGAGCAACAGAGTAGCAGCTGACTTAAAGGTAAGTCTTGCAGCAGCTAAGACAACAGTAGCACCAAAGGGAACAGTAACACTTAAAGCAACAACAACAGGTGGTTCAGGAAGTTATAAGTATACATACAGTATTACAGCAAATGGAAAAACACTTGTACTTGCATCAAACAGCAGTTCAAATACATATAACTGGACAGCAGGAACATCTGCAGGAACAAAGACACTGAAAGTTACAGTGACAGATTCTACAGGAAAGACAGCAACAGCTTCTACAACTGTAACAGTACAGGGAACTGTATCAGGACTTTCAGTGAAATTAGCAGCAAATAAGACAACAGTAGCAACAAAGGGAACAGCAACACTTACAGCTACAGCAGCAGGCGGTTCAGGAAGCTACAAATATACATACAGTATCACAGCAAATGGAAAGACACTTGTACTTGCATCAAACAGCAGTTCAAATAAATATAACTGGACAGCAGGAACATCTGCAGGAACAAAGACACTTACAGTTAAAGTTACAGATTCAAAGGGCAAGACAGCAACAGCTTCTCAGACAATTACAGTTAAAGCAGGAACAAATAGTTTGAATGTGAGCTTAAAGCTTAACTCGAAAGTAGTTCAGCCAAATGTTGTTGATATGCTTAAAGCAACAGCTACAGGTGGTTCAGGAAGCTATAAATACACATATAAGATTACAGTAGGATCAACAACAAAGGTTCTTGCAGAAAATAGAACATCAAATGAATTTACATGGAATTCAGGCAAGGCAGGCAAGAAGACACTTACAGTAGTTGTAACAGACAGCAAAGGAGCAAAAGCAACAGCAAGTGTTAATGTTGAAGTTACATCGTCAAGATTAGCAGTTGTTCTTTCAGCAAACTCTACAAAGGCAGCAAAGAATACAACAACTAAGATTGTAGCAACAGCAGCTGGCGGAGCTGGTCTGTACACATATACATATACGATTAAGGTTGGAGGTAAGTCATTAGTACTTTCAAAGGAGCAGTATGCAAATGTATATTCTTGGTATACAGGTAAAGAAGGAACAAAGACACTCATTGTTACAGTAAAAGATTCAACTGGAGCAATAGCAACTTCATCAATGGACATCGTAGTGAAATAATATATAGGATATATACATAGCAGAAAGGGATATAAAGAGAGATTTTTATATCCCTTCTTTTAAAATTAATCCAAATTTGAATCTGAGTAAGTGATAGTGGTTGAAATATTTGCTTGAATAATTTAAAGATAGATGTTATTATCTTAATGATTATACTATTTTAAATAAAAATAAGGAGCATAGTATGAAGTATGATTATCTAGTAGTAGGTGCAGGATTATATGGCTCAGTTTTCGCACATGAGGCGAAGAAAGCGGGCAAAACTGTACTGGTTATCGATAAAAGACAAAATATAGCAGGTAATGTGTATACAGAAGATGTTGAAAAAATACATGTTCATAAGTATGGGGCACATATTTTTCACACAAATAACAAAGTAGTGTGGGATTACATCAATCAGTTTGCTGATTTTAATCGATTTACAAATAGCCCAGTTGCAAACTATAAGGGTGAATTGTATTCGCTGCCGTTTAATATGTATACATTTAATAAGATGTGGGGCGTTGTAACACCACAGGAAGCTCAGGAAAAAATAGAACAGCAAAAGAGAGAGGCAGGTATCACAGAGCCTAAAAACTTAGAAGAGCAGGCAATTTCTCTTGTTGGAAAAGATATTTATGAGAAATTAATCAAAGGATATACAGAGAAGCAGTGGGGAAGAAAATGCGAAGATTTACCTGCATTTATTATCAAGAGACTTCCAGTAAGACTTACATTTGACAATAACTATTTTAACGCATTATATCAAGGAATCCCGATTGGCGGATATACTAAGATGGTTGAAAATATGCTTGAAGGCATTGAAGTCAGATTAAATGTAAATTATCTGGATAATAAAGAAGAATATGATGCACTTGCAGACAAGATTGTGTATACAGGTGCAATTGACGAGTATTTTGAATATAAGCTAGGATGTCTGGAATATAGATCTGTGAGATTTGAGACAGAGGTTCTTGATATTGATAATTTTCAAGGTAATGTAGCCGTTAATTATACAGACGCAGAGACTCCATGGACAAGAATTATCGAACACAAGTGGTTTGAATTCGGAAAAGATGATGAGGGAAATGACATACCTAAGACAGTTATTTCAAGAGAGTATTCATCAGAGTGGAATCTTGGAGATGAGCCATATTATCCGGTAAATGATGAAAAGAATGGAGAACTTTATAAGAAATATAAGGAACTCTCTATGCAGGAAGATCATGTGATATTTGGCGGAAGATTAGGTGAATACAAATATTATGATATGGATGCGGTCATTGCATCTGCATTATCTATGTGTAAAGAAGAACTTAAGGGGTAAAAAAGCATGAAAATAAGAAATTACGTAGTAACACATAAGAAAAAGTCTCTTTCAGATAACTTGAAGAAGAATGGTTATCGATTGATTTCAGTAGGACCTGGAAATCAGGAGAACAATGAAGGCGTTCATGATAATACTTTAGAAAATATTTCTGAAAAAAATCCAAATTACTGTGAATTGACAGCCTTGTATTGGATTTGGAAGAATGATAAGAAATCAGATATTATGGGCTTTTGTCATTATAGAAGATATTTTACGAAGGCAACAGTTAGTCAGGACGAAAAATATTTTCTTAAGAAGCGAGATATATTAAAAGTTTTCGAAGAAGGCTATGATGTGATTGCTCCTATAAAAACAGTTTGTGCAAAGTCAATGAACTATGTCTATAGGATGGCAGGAAAAGAAAAAGATTTAGATACACTCAGAGCTGTTATTTCCGAAAAATATCCAGAATATATGAAGGAATATGATTATGTATTCGAACACAATGTTACATATCTGGCAAACATGATGATTGCTCAGAGAGAAGTATTTGACGATTATTGTAAATGGCTGTTTGATATTTTGTTTGAAGTGGAAAGAAGAACGGATTTAACCGGCTATACACCTGCAGAGGCAAGAATCTATGGCTATATGTCGGAACGACTGTTTACAGTTTATGTTATGCATAAACATCTCAGAGTAAAAGAGATTCGAGCTGTTAATATAGAGAAGAAGAATGATATTAAATACAAGATAAAGGAGTTTAATATCAAGACTCATATTTATCAGGGAATGAGAAATGTTGCGTTCCTATTTAATAAAAACAGAAAAAAATACTTATAATATAAATAGGAGATGGACGAGTTACAGATGACACAGAGAAAAAGAGAAGTAAACTACTTAGATTTAATAAAAGTAATCGCCTGTTTTATGGTCGTTTTACAGCATGGAAACTCATGCTATTTCGAGGTAGAGAATGATACGGGATATTGGTTCTCAGCAAATGTTATAGCTAGTATTGTTCGTTTTGCCGTTCAGGTATTTTTTATGGTTACCGGTGTTAATTTGCTGGATTTTTATGACAGATATGATGTGAAAACTTATTTTAAAAAGAGGTTTACATCGATTTTAATACCATATTTGTTCTGGTCTATAGCAAGCATCATGGTAGATGCGTTGATTTTGACATCGGGCAAAAACAAACTGACTGTGCGTTATATTGTCAATGGGTTTATCAATGGTAAGATTGTTCCAATATATTGGTTTTTTATTCAGCTTATGTTGATTTGTATATGCATACCGGTTTTGGCAGCTGTAGAAAAAGAAAAAAAATTAAAAACTTATCAATATATTGTTGCATTCACATTTGTTTTTAACATTTTGATTCCATTTCTACTCATGCCAGTAAATGATGTGATAAATTATAATTTACAGCTTCCAGTTATTTCTGGATATCTGTTTTTTGCTGTGGCAGGGTATGTATTTGCGAAGACGGATTTTACACGTATTCAGAGAGTTTTCATATATATTTTTGGAATTATAGGATTTTTGATACAGGGAATAGGAACCTACTGTCTGACAATGAAAAAAGGAGAACTCGATACAACCTTTGGCGACAATGTAGGTTTGCCACTTGTATTATATTCATTAGCGATGTTTTTGTTTTTGAAACAGGTTGGACCAGCAGTTCTGAAAAACAAATACATAAAAAAAGTAGTTGGAACAATATCAAAATATACATATAGTATATATTTAGTACATTACTTCTTAATTCGAGTAATTAATATAACATTCCGTAATGTTCATTACTCACTGATATATCGATTAACAGCACCTTTTGCTATTATAGGAATTATCGTAGTGGCGGTATATGTCGCAAGGAAAATTCCGTTTGTTGCCAAAATTTTGCCATAATATTTTTAATAAGGAAAAAAACATGAGAATAAGCGTAAAAAAAATTTCACCGGAATCTATATTTTTATATATAATTTTATTGGTAGTAATTCTGAATAATAATTCCATATGGTCAGTCATAAATTCAACACAAATACTCATATTAGAGTTGTTTGCATTGAGTGCTTGTATGTTTGGAATGATAATAAATCTTATGAATAAGTCATCTATAGCAATGGATACGGCAAATTTCTTTTTTATTATGGGATTTTTCTTCTTGGCATTGATATATTGTGCACTCAAAATGCAGGGACACTATAAGGCAATAATTGTTTTGCTAATTATTATGCCTATGATGTTTATCTTTCAAGAGTATTTGCTGAAAGAAAATCTTTTAGAAAAATTATTTGTAGTTTTATATTATGTTATACTTACCATTGTTGTCATTTCATTATTTTTTTGGATTTTTGGTTCTATATTAAAATGGATCTCTGCGACTGGTCTAGTCGAATATACATGGGGAATTAAAGTAAAAGTAAAAGAGTATTACCATTTGTATGTTGAGGCACAAGGCTCTGATTTAGCTGTTTTAGGTATCAATCTTGAAAAAAGAAATTGTGCTTTTTTTGTTGAAGCTTCGATGGCTAATTATATTTTTTGTATTGGATTGATTTTGGCGGAATTTTATATAAAGTCCAATAAGAAACAAAAAGCAATTCTGATAATCGGAATTTTATCTACACTCTCCATAACTGGAGTATCGTTCTTAATTTTATATGCGATATACAAGATTTTTTCGATTCAGGGTCGAGGACGATGGATGACAGCCATTAAAATTATCTTGACAGTATTTGGAACAGCATTCTTTGTTTATATGATTTATCGTATGTTTGGAATGAAGTTGGATACGAAAAGTGGTATGGTTCGAAGCGAAAAAATACATTCGGAATTTGAGGTATTTAAGAATAATATTTTAATTGGAAATGGATTTTTAACATATACAAATGGTTCAAGTAATGGATTTACAGCATTGTTAGCAGATGGAGGATTATACCTTTGGGGAATTTACTGGATTCCTTTGATTGGATGCTTTTTATGTAAGATATATGAAAAAAAACTTGATTATGCCAAATTATTGTATATGTTTCTGTTAATGGTTACGGTAATTCAGTATTCAACATTTAATGCTTTTGTTTGTATGCTGGCATGGCATGAATTAATTGAATATTTTAGTAAACCGAACAGAAAGAAGGAATAGAATGATATCAGTTATATTACCAATCTATAATAAAGAAAACTACATAGAAAAATGTCTGGATAGTATCTTAAATCAGGATTACAAAGATCTTCAAGTCATTATGGTTAATGATGGTTCGGTTGACAAGACAGAGGAGATATGTAAAAGATATTTGTCTGATGATAGATTTGAACTTGTCAATCAGACAAATAAGGGGGTAAGTGCTGCAAGGAATGCGGGAATGGATATTGCAAAAGGAGAGTGGATTGCATTTATTGATCCAGATGACTATATAGAACCAAATTATTTTTCAAGATTGCATGACTTGACAGAAGAAAAAATGGATATAGTTGCATGTTGTTGTAAGGTAATTTACCCGGAACAGATTGCAACTAATTTGTTTTATGAGAAAGATATTACAGCCGTATCAGTAGATGAGAAAAAAGTTTTCTATAAACAGCTTATGAATGTCTTTTATGGACAGCCGCAGAATGCAGTGACAGCAATTGGTGTTCCATGGGGCAAGCTTTACCGAAGATCATATATTGAGAAGTATCATATTCGATTTCATAATGATCTTAAGAGAATGCAGGATAACATTTTTAATATGTATGCCTTTGATAAGGCAAATGGAATAAAATATGTGAATGAACCATTATATATGTATCGTGTAGACAATATTAACAATTATATTTTTACAAAATACAACGGTAATATGATGAACAATTTTGAAATTTTCCACAAAGAGAGAAGGAAATTTTTTAATAAGAATCATTACTGGAATGATGATGAGATTCGAAAATTTTATTATAGAGAATTGTTTGGACACGCAGTTTATACCTTGAATAGCCAGACATTGAATAAATATAATAAAAGTTCACATGGAGAAAAGAGAAAAGAACTTAAAAAGATTTCAAAAAATTCGTGTTTTACAATATGTTTTCATAAATTGAAGATAACTGATATTGGAGGAACGGCTCGAAAAGTTATATTTGTGGGATTAAAGTATAGAATTTACCCGTTACTGTTTTTTATATGGAGTTTCCGAAATATACATTTGAAAAAAAGAATAAGGAGAGAAAAAGGTTAGAGGTATGAAAAGAGTATTAATAACAGGTGCGAATATGGAAAATAAAGGTGCACAGTCAATGTTGTTTGTGGCAGTTGATGAATTGAAGAAAAGATATAAAGATGTGCAGGTTTATTTTGCATATTCCAGTGGAAATTTTGATGAGGAAAAATACAATTTTAAAGGTGTATATTATACAGGAGTGACGAAAAAAATTGCACTTGGACAGAATGGGTTTTATAATTATATGAAGCGCAGTGTCAAGGATTGTGCAAAATGGATACTTGGAAAGAGAACAGCTCTCTGGAAGGCAAAGGAATTAAAAACTTTAATGAGTAAAATGGACATGATTATTGATGTCAGTGGATTTCAGTTGGGAGATAAGTGGGATATTACAACAAATCAGGAATTTTTAAATAATATACGTCTTGCAAAAAAATATAATATTCCAATTTACCTTATGCCTCAGTCTTTTGGACCATTTCATTATAAAGATAAATCTATCTTGAAAGATATAGAAGAAGAACTGAAATATCCGGAAATTATCTTTGCAAGAGAGATTCAGGGTAAAGATATGTTAGAGAAAGAATTTGGTCTTACAAATGTAAGACTTTATTCTGATATGGTATTACAAAATACTGGTATTGATCCAAAAAATATCTATAAAAAAGATGTTAAACTAAACTACACAAAGATTACAGGAAGAGGAAATGTTGGAATAGTACCAAATACAAAGTGTCTCAAGCATGGAGATCAGGACAAGATATATGGACTCTATATGAAACTTATGGATACTATTTTAGCAAAGGGCAAGAAGATTTATCTCTTTACTCATTCTTCTGAAGATAAGATTATGTGTGAATATTTAAAGAATCAGTATAAAGATAATGATAATGTTGTTTTAATCACAGAAGAAATGACATGTTTGGAATATGATGAATTTGTAAATCAGCTTGATTTTCAGATTGGTTCTAGATTCCATGGTCTGGTTCATGCATTTAGAAACGATGTTCCATGTATTGCTTTGGGATGGGCTGTGAAATATGATGAACTATGTAAAATTGTTGGTGAAGAGGGATATTCATTTGACATCAATAAAATTGATGAGAATACTGACAAAATTATAGAAAAAGTAGAATATTTGGCAGATCATTATGAGACAGAAAAGAAGGTAATCGAGGAACATATGAAAATTGTCAGAAATGATAACTGTTTTTCTTATATAACGTTTAAAAACTAAGGTAAGGTTAGAAAAATGAGTAGAGAATCAAATTTAGCAAAAAATACGGTAATATTAGCAATTGGAGCATTTTTGCCTAAGATTGCAGGAATGATTGTACTTCCACTGGTTACTGCCGGTCTTACAAAAGCGGATTATGGTACATTTGATTTAATTACTACACTTGTGGCACTTTTTTTGCCTCTGGTAACACTTCAGATTCACTCAGCGGCATTTCGATTCTTGATTGATTGTCGTGGAGAAAAGAAAGAAACAGATGAAATTATATCAAATATTATCGGATTTATAACTCCAACATCAATTATTGCATTGTTAATACTTTTCTTTGCATTACACACATTTAGTTTGCCAGTTCGTATATTAGTATGTATTTATTATTTGGCTGATATTTTTCTTGCAGCAGTTCAGCAGATCATAAGAGGATTTTCTTATAATAAAGCATATTCTACCAGTTCTGTTATTCAGTCATTTACAAATATGGTTTTGGTATTTATATTTGTAACTGGATTAAAAAAGGGAATGATAGGTGCGTTACTGGCGACAACGGTTGCAACAATTGCAGGTGTGGTATACCTGATGCGCAAGATTGATATTTTAGGAAGATTTCATATATCTTACATAAATAGAAAAGTAATCGTTGAGATGCTAAAATATTCATGGCCAATTGTGCCAAATTCTCTTTCAAACTGGGTGCTTAGTACATCAGACAGACTGGTGCTTGTGACATTTATGGGTCCTGCTGCGGCGGGTGTGTATGCAGTAGCAAATAAGATACCGACACTTGTTTCAAGTCTTCAGGGAACATTTGTATTTGCATGGCAGGAAAATGCAACTCTGGCATCAAAGGATGATGACAAAGGGGAATATTATACCCATATGTTTTCGGGAATTTTCCGCATTATTGCGGGAATAACAGCTGTGTTAATTGCATTTACACCTATTTTGTTTAAAATATTAATTCGCGGAAGTTATGAAGATGCATATATTCAGATGCCAATATTATTTATGGCAATATTATTTTCGTGTGTCGCATCTTATATGGGTGGAATTTATGTAGCACATAAAAAAACACTTAATATTGGAATTACAACAATTGTATCAGCAGTTATCAATCTTGCTATTGATTTGGTATTTGTCAACAAGATTGGAATTTTTGCAGCATCCATTTCAACATTAATCAGTTATTTATTTTTAATGATTTATCGTATGGTTGATGCAAAGAAATTTGAGGATATAAGATATAATCTGATAGAGATAATTTGTATTTGTGGTGTGTTAATCATCATGTGTATAATTTATTTTATGAATTCATTGATTTTTAGTTTTGTAAATGTTGTAATAGGAGTGATATTCGCAAGCTTAATTAATAAAAGTCTTGTGATTTCTTTATTAGATAAATTCAAAAAGAAATTAAAAAAATAGTTAATTTTAGTAGAAAGGTAGGGTTTTAATTATGGAAAAATATTATTCAGCTGAGAGAAGTACACAGATGCTTGTGTATTTGATGAAAGCACATAATATTAAAAAAGTAGTGGTAAGTCCGGGTATGAAAAATTACTGTTTTGTAGGTAGTATTCAAAATGACCCATTTTTTGAGTTGTATTCATGTGCGGATGAAAAGTCGGCAGCATATATGGCGGTAGGTCTTGCAGAGGCTTCAGGAGAACCGGTTGCACTTAGTTGTACTGGAGCAACAGCATCAAGAAATTATATGTCTGCACTTACAGAGGCATATTACAATAAGTTACCAATTTTGGCAGTTACATCTATGACCCATGTAGGAGAGATTGGACAACTTATTCCTCAGATCATTGATCGAAGAACAGAACCAACAGATATTATCAAATATAATGCTCAGATTCCAATGGTTAAATCAAACGATGATGAGTGGTCGAATAATGTACTTATGAATGCGGCACTTCTAGAACTGACCAGACACGGTGGGGGACCTGTACTCATAAACCTCACAACAGAGTGTAGTTGGGATTTTTCTGTAAAGACTCTTCCTGAGACAAGAGTAATAAAGCGTGTGGGGTACGAAGATGAATTTCCAGAACTAGAAGGAAAACAGGTTGGAATTTTTATAGGAAATCATAGAGAATTTAGTAAAGAATTGACAGAGTTGATTGAAAAATTCTGCGAGAAGTACAATGGAGTGGTAATCTGTGATCAGTCAAGTAATTACAGAGGAAAATATGCAGTATATCCGGCAGTTGTGACACATCAAAAATTATATCCATCTCCACTCAGAGAAATGGACTTAATGATTCATATTGGACAGATTAGCGGTGCTTATATTAAACTTTTACCAGAAAAAGTATGGCGTGTAGATGAAGACGGGGAAGTAAGAGATACATTCAGAAAATTAAGCAAAGTATTTGAAATGTCAGATAAGAAATTTTTTGAGACTTATGTAAAAAAAGCTGAAAATAAAGCGGATTCTCAGATGGAATATTATAAAGAGTGGGAAGAGGAAATTGAGCGTATTCGTGTCAAGATTCCAGAACTTCCATTCTCTAATGCATGGATTGCAAAAAATATGATGGCAGATATTCCAGATGGTTCTTATGTGAATTTTGGAATTTTAAATACATTGAGAAACTGGAATTTTGTGGATGGAAAAGATATTCATGCGTATGCAAATACGGGAGGATTTGGAATTGATGGTATTGCATCTACAACAATAGGAGCTTCTTTTCAGGATAAAAACAGATTATGTTTTGGAATAATGGGAGATCTGGCTTTCTTCTATGATATTAATTCTATTGGAAACAGACATGTAGGAAATAATGTAAGAATTCTTGTAGTCAATAATGGACTTGGAGTAGAATTTAGAAATTATGGACATCCTGCAAATGAGTTTGGAGAGGAAGCAGATAAATATATGGCAGCAGGTGGTCACAACGGACATCAGTCAAGAGACCTTCTGAAAAATTATGCAGAAGCACTAGGATTTGAATATATGTCAGCGGCAACAAAGGAGGAATTCTTAGAAGCGAAAAAGACATTTGTGAACAAGGAAATTACAGATAAACCAATGTTATTTGAAGTGTTTACAAATACAGAAGACGAGAGTCAGAGTTTGATGTTGATTGAGACTGTAGAAAAGACATTAAAAGCTACAATGAAGAAAACAATTAAGAAAGTAATAAAAAGATAAGTATTATGAAAATATTGATTTTGGGTGGAACAGGCGCGATGGGAAAATCTATCGTGGAAAAGTTAGAACAGAGAGGCGAAGAAGTTTTCGTCACTTCTAGAAGTGAGCACAAGAACAGCAAAAATATTCAATATCTTATGGGAAATGCCAGAGATATAAAATTTCTTGAAGACCTTCTTGATAATAAAATGTTCGATGCAATTGTAGATTTTATGAAGTACAGCACAGAAGAATTTAAAGACAGAGTAGATTTGTTGTTGAATCATACAAAGCAATATATGTATCTCAGCTCGTCAAGAGTTTATAGCGATTCAGATGAAAGAATATCAGAAGATAATCCGCGGCTCTTAGATGTTCTCGATGATGAAAAGTATATTGCATCTGATGAGTATGCTATTGCAAAAGCAAGACAGGAAGATGTCTTGCTTGCAAGCGGAAGAAAGAATTATACAATTGTCAGACCGTATATTACCTACAACAGTAATCGACTGCAACTTGGAATATATGAGAAAGATTTATGGCTTAGAAGAGTGCTCAATAAAAAGGAGATTGTATTTACAAGGGATATTGCAGAAAAATATACAACGCTTACGTATGCTGGAGATGTGGCAAATCAGATGTTAGGTCTGATTGGAAATGAGAAATCTTATGGTGAAATTTATCAGTTGGGTTGTAATTATGAATTGAAATGGGAACAGGTTCTTGAGATTTATAAAGAGGCATTAAGTGAATGTGGATATGACCTTAAGATTGTGTGGAAAGACAGCTCTGATGTATTAGGCAGAAGTATAAGTTTAGATCAATTGAGATATGACAGACTTTATAATAGAAAATTTGATAGTAGTAAGGTTATGGAGACAACTGGAATAACTGAATGGACAAAACCAGAATATGGATTAAAACAATGTATTTTTGAATTTATAAAAAATCAAGAAAAATGTAAATACATGTTACGACAAGAAGCAGTTATGGATAAAATCACAGGAGAGAAACCAGTGTTTCCGAAGGATATTTCTCCAAAGAGAAAGTTAAAATACTATATAGTAAGACTTAAAGGATAATCCGTTTGAAAAATAGAACTAAAAATATAAATATATAGAGAATGGAAAATGATTATGTTAGATAAGGTTACAATTATTACTCCTACATGGAATGATGAAAAATATATTAAAAAAACAATTGAATCTGTTCGAAATCAGACATATCAAGATTGGGAAATGATTATTGTAGATGACTGTTCAACAGATAGAACTGTTAAAATAGTGGAAGCTATTTCACAGAAAGACCCTCGTGTAAAACTTGTAAGACAGAAAAGAAATGGGGGAGCAGCATCAGCGAGAAATCGTGCTCTCAAAGAATCAACTGGTAGATATATTGCATATCTGGATGCGGATGATATATGGCTGCCTACAAAAATTGAGAAGCAAGTACAATTTATGAAAGACAAACAGTGTGGTTTTAGCTGTGCTTCATATAAGGTTATTGATGATGAAGGTAAGGATTTGAATAAAGAGATACATATGCTTCCAGTTGTTGATTATATGGGATTTTTAACCAATAATCTGCTCCAGACAGTTGGTATTATGGTAGATACAAGTATTGTTGACAAGAAGTATCTGGTTATGCCAAATATTCGACTCAGACAAGATGCGGCTACATGGCTACAGGTATTAAAAGCAGGTTACAAATGTTATGGAATTGATGAAGTTCTGGCAAAATATCGTAGAACGAAAAAATCCTTGAGCAGCAAAAAGTTTAAGGCTGTCAAAGGAATGTGGAAATTGTATAGAGAGATAGAAAAACTATCATTGCCACTCAGTTGTTATTGCTTTGTAAGATATGCATTTTTTGCTGTGTGGAAGAGAATTTATAGGAAAAGATAATTATATTAGGAGAATATGGTCAATGTATAATGTATTACATGTAATAGGACATATTGGCAGAGGTGGAGATACAACTGTTGCACAAGATATTGTGACAAATATGGACAACACGAAAATTCATTTTGATTTTGTCACACATAAGGGAGCAGATAAAGAAAAAGTAAAGCAGTTTCGAAAAGCTGGTTTTCGTGTGTTTGTCATGGACGGAGATGTTCGTGAATTAGGAATGGTCAAATACTATAAAAGCATTTTAGAGATAATGAAAAATGCAGGTGTGAAATATGATGCAATTCATGTTCATACAGGTATGCAATCAGGAGTAGCACTGGCAGCAGCAAAAAAAGCCGGCATTCCAAAACGAATTTGTCATTCTCATGTAACTGCTATTCAGAGAAAAGCATCTTTTCTAAAAAAAGTGATTGCTACACCGATATTCCGATATCTATATATGAAAAATGCTACTCACAAAATTGCCTGTAGTAGAGATGCCGGAAAATTTTTGTATGGAGATTCTGATTTTACTGTGATATATAATGCAGTGGATATTGCACCATATTTGGATGTTTCAGTATCGCAAATAGAGCAGAGAGAGAGCACAATAAAAGTAGATCAAGATGATATTTTGATTGGACATGTTGCAAGAATGTGTGATATGAAGAACCAGAAGTTTATTTTGAAACTGGCAGATAAAATGAGAAAATATCCAAATATCAAATTTGTATTGGTAGGAGATGGTCCTGATTTTTCGAAAATTCAGGCTATGGCAGCAAATTATTCCAATGTTGTGTTGTTAGGGCGGTGCTCTGATATACCGGTCTTAATGAAATTATTTGATTGCGTCATTCTGCCTTCATTGCCAGGAGAAGGATTCCCAGTTACAATGATAGAGGCACAGGCAGGCGGATGCAGATGCATCATATCAGAGAATGTCACAACTGAAGTTGAGGTTGGATTAAATTTAGTAAAAAGTATCCCGTTAAATGATGTTAGTATGTGGGTAAAAGAGTTAAAAAGAGTCAAGAAAAACAGAGATTATGCTAAGAGAGATGAGTGCGCAAAACAGCTGATTCACATGGGATTTGGCAAAAAAGAGTTTGCAGATAAATGGTTGGCTGTATATAATGAATAGATTATATTTAACCAGTAGTTTGTGAAAAAAATAAAATATTAAGAATTCCCGCCGGGGATAACGTCATATATCATTAGGCTTTTGAAGATATATGGCGTTTTCTTTTGTTTTTGACAATAGAATGTGGAGGCATCCTATTATGTTTGGAAAATAGTACAGTTATATGATTGATATAGACAGAAAAACAGAGATTTAGTAGAAAGTTGAAAAATATAATGGCAGAGGAGAAAAAAGTGGAATTAAAGACATATTTAAAATACACATGTTTAAACATATTGGGAATGATTGGGTTGTCCTGCTATATTCTGGCAGATACATTTTTTGTTTCAAAGGGACTTGGAACAAATGGTCTGGCAGCGTTAAATTTTGCAATTCCTGTCTATAATCTGATTAATGGAGCAGGGTTGATGGTTGCTATGGGCGGGGCAAGTATGTATTCTCTGTTGGCATATCAGAACAAAGAAAAAGGAAACGAAATTTTTTCACATGCAGTATTTGGAGTAGTTTGTTTTGCGATTCTTTTTATGTTTGTCGGCATTTTTGGAGCGGGGAGACTCGCTGCACTTCTCGGAGCATCTGGAACAGTACACGGCATGACACAGACCTATATTCGTGTCGTTTTGCTATTTTCACCAGCCTTTATGATGAATAATGTCCTGATTGGATTTGGAAGGAATGAGGGGCGTCCGGAACTTGCGATGCTTGCCATGTTGTGCGGAAGTATTTTTAATATTATATTTGATTATATTTTTATATTTCCGATGAAAATGGGAATTCTTGGAGCTGTGCTTGCGACAGGATTTTCTCCAATTGTCGGTATGAGTATTATGCTCACTCACTATTTTAGCAAAAAATCAAATATCAAACTATCCAGAGTGAAGATTCGTGGAAAAATCATTGGCAGAATCTGCTCTATTGGAACTGGTTCGCTGATTACGGAAGTGTCTGCGGGAATTGTGATGATTATTTTCAATTATCTGATGCTTGAAAAAGAGGGAAATACGGGAGTAGCAGCTTATGGTGTCATTGCGAATATTTCACTGGTGGTCATTGCGATTTTTAATGGTATGTCACAGGGACTTCAGCCGCTGGTCAGCAAGGCATATGGAAGTGGAGATGGTGCGAAGGCTCGAAAGTATTTAAGATATGCAGTTGGAAATGTCCTGATATTAGGAACGCTGATTTATGGGGCAATCTTTCTTGGAGCGAATCCGATTGCGAGAATATTTAACAGTGAGAATAATGAAAAATTACAGGTGCTCGCAGTGGAGGGATTGAAACTTTATTTTATTGCCACGGTTTTTGTGGGACTAAATATTATTCTGTCCATTTATTTCTCAGCTGCCGGAAAAGAGACAAAGGGACAGATGATTGCGATACTCAGAGGATTTGTTCTGATTATTCCACTTGCCTTTGTGATGTCTGCAATTCTTGGAGTTACAGGTATTTGGCTGACGCTGTTTATGACGGAGTTATTCACATTTCTTACGGCAGTTATGGTACAGATTTTTGGCAGTCGGAGAAGTATGAACAGAATGTGAAAACCTTGACTCTGTGAGATGAAATATATTAAAATAGAAAGGCAGTGAATTGTCACAGCCTATGGTTGCAAACGAAAGTTGCGAACAAAGAATCTATCTTAGAATCAAAGGACGGGCAGCAGAAAAGATATGGAGGAAAGTTTTTGAAGTTAGCAGTTGCGTATAAAGAAGGCGAAATATTTAGACACTTTGAGCATAGCAAATGGTTTAAAGTCTGTGAAATAGACAATGGAGAAATCGTAGGACTCGATACCATTGATATGGAAGAGGCAGGCTATCCAAATCCACTTAGACTTTTAGTAGAGTATGAAATCGATGCTGTTATTTGTGAACGGATTGAAGATAGTGCATTGAATATGCTTGCGGAAGAGGGAATTCTAGTATATTCGGGAATTTCAGGAGAGGCAAATCGTGCAATTCGAAATTTTATAGATGGAAATATGTAACAATTCAGAGTGCGAGCAATGCTGTGATGCAGTGGGAATTGCCGAACTCTGTTATTATAATATTATAAATGTTTATTTTTAGGAGGACATGAAAATGGCTTGGTATGACGAGGCAGTATTTTATCACATTTATCCATTAGGACTTACAGGTGCACCTAAGGAGAATAGTTACGGAGAACCTGTACACAGATTAAACACATTACTTCCGTGGATTGACCACATCAAAGAGATCGGATGTAATGCACTTTATATTGGACCACTTTTTGAATCTGTTGCACATGGATATGACACAACAGATTATAAGAAATTAGATTCGAGACTTGGTACAAACGAAGATTTAAAGAATTTCGTAAAGACTTGTCATGAGAAAGGTGTAAAGGTTGTATTTGACGGTGTGTTCAATCACACAGGAAGAGATTTCTTTGCATTTCAGGATATTAAGAAAAATAGAGAAAATTCAAAATATTTAGGTTGGTACTGTAACGTAAATTTCTGGGGAAATAATGAGTACAACGATGGTTTCTCTTACGAGAACTGGGGAGGATACAATGTTCTTGTAAAATTGAACCAGAGAAATCCGGAAGTAAGAGATTATATCGCTGATGTCATTCGTTACTGGGTATCAGAATTTGATATAGACGGAATTCGTCTTGACGCAGCAGATGTACTTGACTTTGACTACATGAAGATGATGAGATGGGTTGCAAATGAAGTAAAGCCTGACTTCTGGTTAATGGGAGAGGTTATTCACGGCGATTACTCAAGATGGGTAAACAACGAGACACTTCACGCTGTCACAAACTACACACTTCACAAGGCACTTTACTCAGGTCACAACGACCACAACTACTTTGAGATTGCTCATACAGTAAAGAGACTTTATGATATGGCAGGTCAGAATCCATTAGGACTTCGACTTTACAATTTTGTGGACAATCATGATGTAGAGAGAATTTATACAAAATTAAACAATAAAGCACACATGATTCCAGCACACATTCTGATGTATACACTTCCGGGTGTTCCATCAATTTACTATGGTTCTGAGTTTGGAATTGAGGGCAGAAAAGAGAGAGGTTCCGATGATTCTTTAAGACCGGCTCTCAACTTAGATGATTTCAAGGACGCGACAGAGAACAACATTATTACAAAGGTAATCAAGGTTCTCGGTAAGGTGAGAAAAGATGTGAAGGCATTGTCTTACGGCGGGTATCAGGAATTATCCCTTACAACAGGACAGTATGCATTTTCTAGAAATTTAAATGGTGAGAATGTCATCACAGCAGTGAACAATGGAGATGGTGATGCATGGCTCAATCTTCCGGCAGCAGGTGTTGCAAAATATGTCGGAGCATTATCTGGTGAGGAAGTAAATGCAGAGAATGACAGAATCAATGTCTGCATCAAAGCAAACTTCGGTGAAATCTTCATTCCAGTCAATGCAGCAGGTAAATACGAGCCGGTAAAATACGAAGAAGTAAAACCAGCGCCAGTAGAAGAGAAGAAAGCTGAGCCAGCACAGGCTGAGAAGAAAACTTCTGACAACTCAGCACAGAAAAAGGCAGCAGGAATCAAAGAAAATCCGATTAAGGCTGAGGCAAATGAGGTAAAGGACAATATTGCAACATCTGTAAGACCGGGTGTATCTTATGAAGAGATGACAGTCGAAGAATTGCAGTATTGCATCATTGAGAAGATGAAGAAAAACGGACCAGTCACAGACCAGATGAGAAAGACAGTTGTGGAGAATGTATATCATGATTCACTTGTGAACTGGGTGAAGAGTTTTAGATAGTGAAAGATATAGCGAAAGTCGTGTTGCGGAATTGAATATTCCACGTACACTTAGTATGTTGGTAAGATCAAAATTAAATATAAGCAGTAAATCTTTATTAATAGATAAAGGTTTGCTGCTTTTTTTTTGACAATCGATTGTTTGTGAAACGAGCAATCAATCGTTTGGTCAAATTTCTTTTGTTATGCTAAGTAGTGCAAATTTGTATTGGAAAGGAATGAGAACTATGAGCAAAACAATAGGATATATGAGAGTAAGCAGCGTTGATCAAAATGAGGAACGTCAGAGAATAGAACTGACAAGAGCTGGAGTGAAACCGGCAAATATTTATATGGATAAGCAATCGGGAAAAGATTTCTATCGCCCTTCTTATGAGAAAATGATATCAGAATTAAAACAGGGGGATTTGCTGTATGTGTTAAGCATTGACCGACTGGGCAGGAATTATGAGGAAATTCAAAATCAGTGGAGAATCTTGACAAAAGAAATTGGAATCGACATCTGCGTAATTGATATGCCCTTGCTTGATACTAGAAATGGCAAAGATCTTATGGGAACATTCATTGCAGATTTAGTATTACAGATTCTTTCATTTGTGGCACAGACAGAAAGAGAAAATATAAAAACACGACAACAACAGGGAATTGATGCGGCGAAGAAAAGAGGTGTACGCTTTGGGCGACCACAGAAGAAAATGCCACAGAATTTTGAAATAATTGTAAAAAAGTGGGAACACAAAGAATTATCGTTAGAAGAGGTAATTTATCAATGTAGTATCAGCAAATCTACGTTTTATAGGAGGTTGAGAAAAATTCGTATGAGAAAGAAATAAGAAGTGAAAAGGTGTAGTTTTGATAAATTATATAAGTGCATATGAGGAACTGAAGATGCGTAGAAAATTATGATTTGAGTGAGATGCAGATATTTTAGAAATTGTTAAAATTTCCGTAAAAAAAATACGGATGCGCTTGATAAAAAATACAGAAAATCATATAATAGTAGTACAAAAAGAAAAGAGGGATGTGATTATTTATGTTGAAAAGATTTAGTGTAGAAAATTTTAAGGGGTTTAAAGATAAACTCGTACTCGATATAGGTTCTCCAAACAATTATAGTTTTAATTCTGGAATAGTGGAGAATAACTGCATTACAAAAGGAATCATCTATGGAATCAACAGTTGTGGAAAATCTAATTTAGGATTAGCGATTTTTGATATTATTACGCACCTGACTGAAAAACAAAAGCTTTTGGAAACATATGACTTCTATTTAAATATGAGCGGAAGAAAGTCATTTGCAGAGTTTGAGTATGCTTTTAATTTTGATTCACATGAGGTGTTATATAAGTATAAAAAGACTGAAGTTAATACGTTGTCAGAAGAAAGTCTTTTAATTGATGGCAAAGAAATAATCTACTATGATTTTTCAAGAAAAGAAGGATTTACCTTATTAGAAGGATCGGATACATTGAATTTTTCAATAAAGAGTGACAGTCCTATTTCAAGAGTAAAATATGTGAACAATAACTCAATCCTAACAGATAATGTAGAAAATCAAGTGTTTAAGAGGTTTATTGATTTTGTGGAACATATGTTGTTGTTTTATTCCTTGGATAGCCGAGGCTATGAAGGATTTAGGAATGGCAGTGAAGGAATTGCGGAGGGTATAGTTAATAGTGGAAAAGTAAAAGATTTTCAGGATTTCTTAGCAGAAAATGAAATTATATATGATTTGTATTCTTGCGAGGTTGACGGAAGAAAATCTATATATTGCCATTTTGATAATATGGATGCGGATTTCTTTAAGGTAGCTTCTACTGGAACTAGATCACTTGCATTATTTTATTATTGGTATATACGAATGAAAGAAGCTTCATTTGTATTTATAGATGAATTTGATGCATTTTATCATTTTGAGTTATCGGAAAGTATTGAAAAGTGTCTTCGAGAGATAGAAGGAGTACAGATTTTTACAACAACTCATAATACTGATCTTATGAGCAATGACTTATTGAGACCTGATTGCTATTTTATCTTAAAGAATAATAAGATTAAAGCTATTTCAGATTTAACAGAAAAGGAACTTCGTCAAGCTCACAATTTGCAAAAAATGTATAAGGCAGGTGCGTTTAATGGCTGATAAAGACTATAAGGCATTTATAGTTGAAGGAGAAGCAAGAGAGCCTCTTATCATCGATAATATTACAAGGATATTTTTTTCTCATGGACAGATTAAAATTATTACACTTCCGGCAGGTCAAAATATATATATGTTATGGAAGAAACTGAAGGAAGATGATTTTGATACAGATATCATTGAAGTATTGAGGGAAGAAAACAACGAGTTGAAAAAACAACTTGAGGGACTTAGCAGGGATGATTTTTCAGAAGTGTATCTCGTTTTTGACTATGATGGACACCAGAATAATTTGGGTAATACGGAGGATGGAGATGTTGTTGATCAAATGCTGATTAGTTTTGATAATGAGACAGAAAACGGCAAGTTATATATTAGCTATCCGATGGTGGAAGCTTTACGAGATTTTGATAATAAAGAATGTGGAAATGGTGAGGATTGTTTTGTCACAATTTCAGAGTTGACATCATACAAAGGTTTGTCGGCTACACGATCTATATACTCACAGTTAGGTCAATATGATTTTCAGGTATGGGAAGAAGCGATAGATGCATTTGTACGGAAAATTTCTTGTTTATTTAATCAAGTTGATACACTGACCTATGAAAAATATATCGCAGATATTAATCCTTATGAAATTAAGTGCAAGGAACAGAAAGAAATTGATAAGAATCGAATATTTATATTAAGTGCTTTTCCAGAGCTTTTATTAGATTATTTTGGAATAAAACTCTGGAGGAGATGTGTAAAGCATAACATAAATAAATATAATAATTGCTTGAGCAATGGTATTAGGTAAATCTTTGTAAGAAATAAGAATGGGGGACTGATCTAAGGTTACATTGAGGTCTGCCCCTCATTTTATTCTGTATTTTATGATTAATCAAAATTTTTATACATTATCTTTTTCATTTCATTTGTATTCGCAATTATGATACTAAATCCATATAACAAAGAGTGAGGTGAGGACAGTGGAAAAAGCTTACAAGTATCGTATTTACCCCAACAAGAAGCAAAAAGAGCAATTAGCTAAGACGTTTGGCTGTTGTCGATTTGTATATAATCATTATCTTGCAATGTGTATTGAAAAATATGAATTAGACAAGATAACGCTTAATTACTATGATTGTGCGAATGACTTGAAAAATCTAAAAAAAGAATACGATTGGCTGAAAGAAGTAGATTCTACTGCACTTCA
>ONXS01000090.1 GCA_900321855.1 uncultured Eubacteriales bacterium
GGAATTGAGGCTACAAAGGTTAAGAAGTTATACGAAGGTCGTCCAAATATCTTAGACCATATTTCAAATGGAGAGATTGACTTAATCATCAACTCACCAGTTGGAAAAGAGAGTATCCATGACGACAGCTACTTGAGAAAAGCAGCAATCAAGAATAAGATTCCTTATATTACAACAATTGCAGCAGCACGCGCGGCAGCAGAGGGAATTCATTATATTAACAATGAAGTACACGATGAAATCAAGTCATTACAGGAATGGCATGAGGGAATTGTGGAGAAATAAATAATGGTGGGATTTGTTTGCTCCAGAAACATACAAATCCCTCTGGATAAATTTGAGATAGGAAGAAGAGGAACTTTGTGACATACAGGGTTCCTCTTTCGTATAACAGGTTTGAGGTAATGATGATGAAAAAATTAAAGAAGATATTAATTGCATTGATTATCATTGTCGTATTAGTGGCAGGTGGCTGCATATATTATATCAATGATTATTATCATGCAACAGACAGAGAAAACGCATTAAAAGATACAGACAAGGTAAAGGTTGAAAAAATTGATGATGGATATTTTTTTGATGGACCGGGAACAGATAAAGCCTTGATATTTTATCCAGGAGCTAAAGTAGAGGACATTGCATATGCGAATCTTTTAAAGGATATTGCCGAGAATGGTGTGGACTGTTTTCTGATACATATGCCAGCGAATCTTGCAATTCTGGGTAAAAACAGAGCAGATGATATTATGGAAGAGTATTCGTATGATAAATACTATCTTATGGGACATTCGATGGGAGGAGCGATGGCTGCCAGTTATGCGGAGGACAATGGTGATAAGATGGATGGTTTGATTTTCCTTGCGGCTTATTCGGCAGTGGATTTATCTAAGTACGAATTTGGAGTTCTATCTATTTATGGAGATCAAGATGGGGTTTTAAATATGGAGAAGGTGGAGTCTGGAAGAAAATATATGCCGGACAATTATATGGAACAGGTCATACATGGCGGAAACCATGCTCAGTTTGGTGACTATGGAAATCAAAAAGGTGACAAAGATGCCACAATTTCTCCAAAAGAGCAACAGGAACGCACAGTTGAGTATATTTTGAATTTTGTGAAATGACAGAAAAACAGATATAATTTGCGATATACATATGAACAGCACAATTGGAGGAAGAGATGAATCAGATAAAAAACATTATTTTTGATGTTGGCGAGGTATTATTAGAGTACAGATGGAGACAGGTGTTTTATGATTTTGGTATAGACAAAGAAAATGCAGAGAGAATGGGAACCAATATTTTTGATGATGCAGATGGATTGTGGCATCAGTTCGATATGGGGACCATTGAGCAGGAGGATTTGATTGCTGCCTACTGTAAAAAATATCCCGATGATGCAGAGGCGATTGACTGGTTTATTCGCCACGCAGAATATATGCCCGTTCCAAGACCGAAAGTGTGGAAAATGGTGCATCGATTAAAAGAAAAGGGATATAGATTATATATCCTGTCAAATTATTCTGAAATTTTATTTAAGAAACATACACAGTATGCAGATTTTATTCCGGAGATGGACGGAATTATGGTATCTTATATGATAAATGAGGCAAAGCCTGACCGAGTGATTTACAAGGCGTTGTGCGATAAGTATCATCTAAAACCGGAAGAGTGTATCTTCTTTGATGACAGAGCAGAGAATGTGCAGGGGGCAATTGACTATGGTATGCAGTCCAAACAGGTATTGTCACAAGACGAGTTCTTAAAAGATTTACAGGAACTTCTTGATAAATAGAGAAAGTATGTTATAATTAGTGGCGAATTTGTTTGATTTCAGAATAGCTGTGAGATGAATATATGTCATCGTATTCTGAATAGATGCAGATAGAAGAAAATATTTGGAGGAAAATCATTTGTTACACTATTTAATTATATTTTTTGTATCTATGGTGCCGCTCATTGAACTTCGTGGTGCAGTTATCATTTCTCAGGGCTTTCAGTTGCCTGTTATTCAGTCATTGATTGTATGTATGATGGGAAATATGATACCAGTTCCATTTATTTATTTCTTTGCGAGAAAAGTTCTTGTGTGGGGAAAAGAGAAACCGGTAATCGGTAAATTCTTTACATTTTGTCTGGAAAAGGGTGAATCTGGTGGAAAGAAACTCACTGAGAAAGTTGGAAGAGGAACATTTGTTGCACTGCTGTTATTTGTAGGAATTCCGGTTCCGGGAACAGGTGCATGGACAGGAACGCTTGCAGCATCGATTCTGGATATGGATTTTGAGGATACCATTATTGCAGTTATTCTCGGAGTATTGCTTGCGGGAATTATTATGATGACACTGAGTTATTTTGGATTTAGTGCTATTTACAGTTAAAGATTATATTAAAATTTAGACTTTTGCCTAAGTGGTAAAAGTCTTTTTTTGTGGCACAAGTCCAACACGCAGACGTGCTTGTACGAGATTTATTTCGTTTATTGGGCGTGAGACATAGAGTATGCAGTATGAAATATTGGCATATCTCATCAGGCAGGAGTCGGCATAACCGATTTTTTCAGTAAAGTAGGATGTATTTTGTTCTGGGCTTGCATAGAAAAATCTAAGAATGATATAATACATATATGGTAATGGGGACTATATCATATTTGGGAGGGGAGTAACACATGAGGAGGAAAATTATGCCTAATATTATGGATTATATGGATTGGCGCGGAGATATTACGTTTAAAATGAGAGGGTTCAACGAAATTGATGCAATGATTTTTTCGTATTTATCTTATGTCAACATGGATAATATTGCACCTATGCTTGGACAGAGGGCGATGTCTATTCAGACTGTGTGCGAGAAGTTTTTTGCCTTACATAGTGAAGAGGAGTTAAGAGCAGATAAATCGTTGATTCGAAGTGCACCATATGTAATGAAAAAAATGGTTGAGACGGAGCGCTACGGCAGCCTCAAAATTAAAAATTATGTCAATAATATCGATATTTCCAGAAATCTTCAGCTGGCCGCTATGGAAATTGTAATAGACAGAAATACCAGTTTTCTGGCGTTTCGTGGAACAGATGATAATATTGTTGGATGGAAAGAAGACTTTTTCTTGTCTAAGGAAGAGGTAGAGGCACAGAGACAGTCTATTTCATTTCTTGATTTTATCTGTTCTCAACTGACAGAACACAAAAAATTTTATATTGGCGGACATTCCAAAGGCGGCAATCTGGCAGTATATTCGGCTGCATATTGTGACTCTCAGATTCGTGAGCGCATTGAAAAAATTTACGATTTTGATGGTCCGGGATTTAAACAGGAATTTTTAGACAGTGTGGAATGTGAAGAAATTCTTCCGAAAGTTATTCGCATTATCCCTGAAAATTCTATCATTGGAATGTTGTTATTTCACAGAGTAAATCCGGCAATTGTGAAGAGTTCTGCATCAGGAATCATGCAACATGATATGATGTCATGGGAAATTCATGGAAACCAGCTTATTTACGGTGAAGAACTGACAAAGCAGGCACAGTTGATGGATGAGACAATGGACCACTGGCTGGCAAATATGAAAGATTGTGACCGTGAAAAGTTCATCACAGAAGTATTTTCGGTCATTGAATCCACCGGATGCAAGACACTTACTGAGTTGTATGACGGAGGCTTAAAGTCTTTACAGACAATGATAAAGAAGAGAAGTGAATTATCTAAGGATTCAAGGGCAAAAATTGATAAACTGATACAGTGTTATTTTGGCGGACTTGCGGACAGAATTATAAGAAAAATACCCGGAAGAAAGAGAAATGAGGTTATATAAAATATAACAAGCATTTCTCAGGACTTTTTGGTATAATAGAGAAAGTGGATGTTAATTTTTCAAAGATGAGATGGAGAGGAATACAATGGATAAGAACAAGGATTTTGATGGAGGCAAACGTCTCAGAAAAAAGATTCATATTGCAAAGAAAAAGCAGGACGAGGAGAGCATTATTGATGTGGTAAATGAACTGCGAAATGCTTATGTAATTCTTCCGTGTAATTTAAAGGTAGTGGATGTTCCACTTGCGAAAGATGGAAAAGATGTGGTTCTGGCACCGGATATTTTAGAGACAGATGGAAAAAAATTTCTTCCAGTATTTTCAAATATAGAACAGATGGGAAAAGATTACGCCAGTCAGATGAGTAAACTGGAAAAGACGATGGCAGAGGCTGTCAAGTTCGCAATGGCGAGAGATGATATTACAGGAATTGTTGTTGACCCCTATACAGATACATTTGTGGTATTAAAACAGCTGTTTGAGTTGATTGTCGATGAATAAAGATTCGGTATTTAAGACAATTTCGCTGTTTGCTCTGCCAATGCTGATTGGAAATATATTGCAGCAGATGTATAATATTGTAGATACATGGATAGTCGGCAGATATATCAGTTCAGATGCACTCGCAGCAGTCGGCTCTGTATTTAGTCTGATGGTGTTTATATCTTCCATATTGCTTGGTCTTTGTATGGGAAGTGGAGTAGTCTTTTCGTATGCGTTTGCCCAAAAGGAATATGAGGTACTAGAGCGAAGACTTGGGACATCTTTTTCCTGTATTGGAATAGTAATGGTTGTGATTACGGCAGTTTCCTTGATTTTGACGAATCAGATTTTACACTGGATTCACATTCCGGAAAATTTATTCCATATGACACGAGAATATCTTGTAATTATTATCTTTGGAATTCCGGCAGTTTTTCTGTATAACTTTTTTGCAGCTTATTTAAAATCGGTCGGAAATTCAGTTCTTCCGCTCCTGTGGCTTGCAATTTCTACTGTGTGCAATGTGGTTCTGGATTTATATTTTATAATCGGATTACAGATGGGAATAAAAGGAGCTGCCTATGCCACAATTATTGCACAGTATGTATCGGGAATTGGATGTGTGATGTCATGTCTGGTGAGAGATAGACATATTCGTGCTATGTGGAAAAAGATAACCATTCAGATAGAAGATGTAAAAATTTTAGTTCGTTATTCTCTTTACACCTGTATCCAGCAGTCGGTGATGAATCTCGGAATTTTAATGGTTCAGGGAATTGTAAATACGTTTGGAGCATCTGTGATGGCGGCTTTTGCGACAGGAGTAAAGATAGATGCTTTTGCCTATATGCCGGCTCAGGAATATGGAAATGCAGCATCTATATTTCTGGCTCAAAATTATGCCTCTGGTGATAACAAGAGAGTTCGAGAGGGGATTGGCATCAGTATTCTGACTTCGGGAATATATTGCCTGTCTGCATCTGCTGTCATATGGATATTTGCGGAAGATTTGATGCGAATTTTTGTCGATGCCTCGAATACAGAAATTATACAGACTGGTGTGGAATATCTGCATATAGAGGGTGCATTTTATATTGGAATCGGATTTCTGTTCCTGCTCTATGGATTTTGTCGGGCACTTGGAAATCCAGAGATGTCTCTCGTTCTGACAATTCTTTCACTTGGAACAAGAGTGGTTCTGGCGAAAATCTCAGCGAGTGGGGCACTGGGAAAAATTGCACTTGGCAGATGGCTTGGACTTACGGGGAGTGGGGCTGTCAGAGGAATCTGGATGGCTGTTCCGGTGGGATGGTTTCTTGCAGATGTAGTCGGATTTCTCTGGATGCAGCACAAAAAATATCAAATAAAGTAAACAGGAGATGAAATTATGGAAAGTACATTAATTAAAGATACAACAAAAGAAGAGAGAATTGCCCTGATTCGTTCTTGGGTACCGGAAGATGAAGTTGGAGATGACTGTGAAATTGATCTCTGGGATATGTACAGAGATTACATCAACGGTACAAGGGAAATTGCTGAAATTAATGCTGCCTTTAGTGCAGGATTTTATGAGGAATCTGATTTGAACCGCAGATAGGCAATCCCGCGAAAGACGTAGGCGGAGGATTGCCCATGTCAGGAGGGGGAAAAACATTTTAGAAATTTATCAAAATAAGATAGCATCACCGAATTTGTGACGGTGAAATAAATACAACAGAAAGTGAGACAAAATTATGATTAGACCAATAGTGAAGGACGTTTTTTTCTTAGGACAGAAAAGTGAGCCTGCGACAAAAGAGGACGGCAAGATTGCACAGGACTTACGGGATACCCTCGGTGCGAACCGTGAGGAGTGTGTTGGTATGGCTGCAAATATGATTGGATTTCGAAAGCGAATTATCATTGTTGACTTTGGAATCGGCAGTGTTGTGATGAATAATCCAGTCATTACAAAAAAATCAGGTCCATATGAGGCGGAAGAAGGATGCTTATCTTTAGAAGGAGAGAGAAAGACAACTAGGTATCAGGAAATTGAAGTAGAATATCAGGATTCTAAATTCCATAAAAAGAAGATGAACCTCAAAGGATATACAGCACAGATTGTTCAGCATGAATTGGACCATTTAGAAGGAATCATCATATAATATATGAAAAAATCAGATAAGATGAAAAAACTGAGATGTTCTATCGTTTAGCTACAAATAGGAAAGAGTGTAACTCTGTTTTTAGAAAATTTAAGAAAAGGCGAAAGATGCAAAATGAACCTTATGATTCGTTCACAAAGTCAAATGAATCAAGATAAGTTTTACTCAGAGGGATGACTTCTGAATTGATATTTAGATATTTATTTTGTCTGTCAATAGAAGTGATATAATTTGGATTTACCAGATAGCTTTTATGACACTGTATCAGAAGGTTATTGGATAAAGTGATAATTTCAGACAATCTTTTTCTGGTAGTAATCCTTGATTTTTTCAGTATAATTTCTTTTCTTGGTCCATGTGCCCGGACATATAAAATATCATTTACGAAGAATTGGTGATTGATTTTTGATGTATCTGAGATAATAATTGTGCTGCTCAGATAATCGGTCAGCAGCATCTGTTCGATTTGACCGAGAATTACATCTTTTGTATAAGGCTTTGTAATATAATTATAACAGTGAAACTCCGTATAGGCATGAAGTCCTTCTGTCTGAACCTGAGTCAGAAACAATATCGGCGTTCGATAATAGATTCTCTTGGTTCGAAGTTCCTGTGCAAATAAAAAACCATCTCGATTATCAGAGTCGGATTTTAAATTCACATCGAGAAGAAATAATGTATAAGGTGTTTCTGAGAGAGAATCTAGAAGTGCCTTCATTGCTGTATGATAATCATTTACCATGTCAATCTTCCACATACCATATTTTTCTTGAATCCAATGTTTAATCATCTCTCCCTGAATCATATCATCTTCTAATATTAAAATTCTGTGCATATGTTCTCCTATCAAATTCTCATTTGTGTTGTAATCCAATATTCCCTGTCGTTTTCTGAGCATATAATCTGCAGTTTTCCCTTATTTTTTTGAACTGTTTTCAGAACAGAATACAGATTCCAATTATCAGTATTCTCTACAGACAATTCTTCTGACATGTAGCCCGTTCGGAAAAAATCATGTAATTCTGCATCAGAATAGTAACGGTTTACCGGATTTTTGATTTCTAAAATGAATTGTTTATTGGTACTGTCGATTGTAACATAAACCGGAGTATTTGTCTTAGATATTTTTAGTATATTTTGAAATAATGTATTCGTAATATCAGATAAAACGGTTTCTGAGACATTGCTTTCCAGCTCATAATTCAGAATCGAAAATTCCAGTCGTTTTTCCATAGCCAGTGCTGTATGAGTCAGCGCATAAAAAGAGGAGGCAAGCAATGGCATATTGAGTTTTAAAAATTCATAAGAATATACGGGAAGAGCATATTCTGAGGTACAGGAAATCAATGTGTCACGGATTGAATTTAGGTCCTTTGATTCCGTCAGTAATATATTGAGTGCCTGAGTACGATTTACAAATTCATGCTGGCTGGTTCGGATTCCGTGAATTAATTCCTCATAAATTGGAATATTTTTTTTGTAGTATATCAAATCCGTATTTTTTTGTTTTATAATTTTTTCAAAATATAGAAGGATAATAGAACATATAAAGGTAAACAATATTGCAAAAAGTGTAAGCCAGATATTGTTATACAAATATTCATGTTCAGCCTGAGCAGGAACTAAAGTTGAAACTAAAAATATGTAGAAGTAAATCAGTACAATTTTATACACAAAACTGCTTGTGAGCACTTTGTTATACAGTGTTCTTATTCTAGTTTTAAATGCAAAAAATAGAATGAAAAGTGTCATCACATGAGCAATACTGGTTTCTAGATATAAATTTGAGAGAATGTTGTATTTTGTACAGAAAAACATAAATATATATGGAGGTAATTCGGATGTAAACATTATGAGCAGGACCGTTATAAACAGTGTAAGCTTGTTGAGAAATGTCTCTTCAAATTGAGCACACACAAAAAATCCCATAAACTGACCGGTGAGAACAATCAGCAGAGGATGATTGACTAATACTGTGTACATGGCAAGACATCCAAGACCAAGAACAATGGAAATTTTTATGTAACTTTTGAGTGATAATTTGTATTTGTCTGTAAAATTAGCTGCAATATAATATGCAATCAGGTCCTCAGACCAAGTAATTAAAAATGAAATAATGTAGATAATCATTGGAACAATCCTTTCAAAAATTCGATTAGGTTAAACTGTTATCTTTATGATAATCCAGTATTGTTGTTCAAATTCGGCACAGTTTATAAAGAGTTCTCCCTTGTTCTTATGGACTGTTTTTGAGAGATAATAAAGTCCATATCCGTGATTTGTCTTATTTTTTGTAGAGTAACCGTTTTTAAAGAAACCAGATGTCTCCATGTCATCATAAAATCTGTCTACCGGATTTCGAACTTCAATACTTGTCTGCGATTCATCACTGTCAATTGTCACATAAATTTGCCCATTATCATGAGTTGCCTCTAGAGCGTTTTGAACTAAAATATTTGCAAGGTCAGACAGAAGTACCTCTGAAATTTTGCTGTGTAAGTGATAATTATGAATAGAAAAAATAATTCTTTTTTTCTGTTCTAAAGCGAACTGACTCTGACTGTAAAGAGAGGCAGCAAGCAATGGCATGCTTAATTTTAAGAATGAATAAGATTGAACCGGAAGAACCTCATCTGAAGTATATTGTATCAATTCATCCTGAATGGAATTGAGATTATCCGTACTTGTAAGCAGTGTATTTAAGGATTTCATGCGGGCTGCAAAATCATACTGGTTGGTGCGAATTCCGTGAATCAGATTTTCATAAATAGGCATATTTTTCTGATAATAGATAATATCTGAGTTTCTTGCAGAGATTACTTTATCATAATAGAAAAGTGTGCCCGAACTAATCAGCATAAGCAGTGAAACAATGATACACACTTGTAGATTTCTGGTTATAAATTCAGAACCAGCCTGCAAGGGAATGAATATGGAAATCAGGAATAAATAAAAATATACAAAGGCTACTTTATATGCGAAACTCGATTTTTGTATGCGCTGAAAAAAACGTCTGATTGGCAGCTTGAAAATTAAATATATGATAAAAAAAGTAGAAAACAGCACCACAAATAGTAAGATGTAAGGATTGGAGAAAAATTTTCCCTTTTTTAATACGATTAAAATTGATGTTTTACATATAAATACAGTATAAGATGATGTAATAGAAAGTGTACATTGATTGGTCAGATTAGTCTCAAATGGAAAACAGATACAGAAAATGGCAATCTGCTCCATGATAAATTGAACGGTAGGAGACATCTCTGGAAAGAGTACATAAGAAATACAGCAAAGAGCTGTAATTTCCAAACATATCTGAACATATTTTTTGAAACTAAGTGTACGCTTCTTTGTAAAACGAGCAGCAACGAAATAAATAATCACAGTTTCTAGGTACGCAGTGCTAAAAGATAGTAAGTAATTCATAGCAAATCCTTTCTTTTGTATTAAACTAATTAATGAATGATTTCAAAAATATCCACATATTTACGGCCGACAGGAATGACATCTGTTCCAATATTAAAGCATCTGTTTTGACGGTCAATAGATGTAACGTAGTCAGGATTAATCAGATAACCTTTGTGGCACTGCACAAGTCGCTGATTAGATGTGGAGATAAGGTCGGGAAAATTCATTCTTGTCGTAATCGTCGAATCTTTTAATATGATTTCTTTTTTTGCTTTGGATGCTTTGACATATTTAATGTCGTCTGCAAAAATCTGATGGCAGATTTGTGAGGTATCAGAGATTATCATTGTATTGCTCAGATAATCTGTCAAAAGCATCTGTTCAATCTGTCCCAAAATCATTTCTTTTGTATAAGGCTTTGTGATGTAGTTATAGCAGTGGAAGTTTGAAAAAGCATAAAGTCCTGCGTCTAAAACCTGAGTTAGAAATAAAATAGGAGTTTTATAATATATTTTTATCTCACGAATCTGATTGGCAAATAAAAATCCATCTCTATTGGTAAAATCTAAGTCTTCTAACTGGATATCAAGTAAAAAAAGTGTAAATGGTGTATCGGTCAGAGAGTTAGAAATTTCTTTGCCAGCAGTTTGCAGACTGTCTGCAATACAGATTTCCCAGTTACTATATTTTTCGTGAATCCATTTTGATATTATTTGTGCTTGCTCCTTGTTATCTTCGAGAATTAAAATTTTGTGCATAAGTCTAGTTTTCCTTATTTATTTAGCTTTTGTCATATGCATAGTTGCGTAAATAACCAATTGGTATGGATATTCGCAATTCGAATCGCTGCTTGCTGATGATAAAATAATGCTTTACAGTATGTTATCAAATCTTCATTTTAATAGAAATCCAGTATTCACCTTCAAATTCGGCGCAGTTGATGAGCAACTGTCCTTTTTTCTTATGAATGGTTTTGGAAAGAAAATACAGTCCGTATCCATGAGAAAAATCTTCTTTTTTCTTTGTGGTATATACAGACTTGAAAAAGTTTGACAGTTCATCATTGGTATAAAGTCTATCTACCGGATTTCGTACTTCTATCATCGTCTGAGTATCATTACTGTCTATTGTAACATAAATCTGTGCCCCTGTCTTCGATTCTTCTAATGCATTTTGAATCAAGATGTTGCACAAATCAGATAGCAATACTTCGGATACACAGGTGTGCAGTTCATAAGTATGAATGGTAAAATTTAGTTGTTTGCCCTGACTGAGCGCTTTGTTGCTCTGGCTGTAGAGAGAGGCAGCGAGCAGAGGC
>ONXS01000095.1 GCA_900321855.1 uncultured Eubacteriales bacterium
TTTTCCTCTCCACGGCGAAAAGTATGCGTTTCATGATGATTTTTTATTTTGCCGACAAGCATCGCACCCACTTCTATCTGTGCAACAGTTCCAAAGTGCTCTGTCTCTAGAAATGTATATTCTCTTGAATTTTCAACAAAAACCTTTGACTGTTTCAATGCAATCGGACGTACTGTGTGCAAAATTCCCGAAACAAATGTATTTTTCCCTTTCACACCATCATCAAAATATGCGTATCTGTGATAATGATTTACACAAAGTCGAAATACGAGACATGTTCCATCTCTAAATTCTTCTGCTCTCTCATCAAAATCAAGCAATTCAGAGATTGAGTATTCACTTCGCTTTACCGGAATCACAAGGTCATCCTGTATTCGATAAGCGGACAGCAAGCCATCACATCCCGCAATAAATGCTCTTGGATTCTGATTTATTGGTCTTGCCTCCGGCTTAATTCTTCTTGTGAAACAGTCATTAAAACAGGTATATTCTTCTTCCAGATACTCTTCCATAGGAATGTGATTCTTCTCAATAAAGGAAGGAATCAACTTCTTTGACAACGGTGAATCCATAAATTTTCCGCCAATCGTTGAAACCACAGGTGCCGTCAGAACCTTTAAAATAGTTCTTCCCATTGCTGTGCGATACAAAAATTTCAGGACTGCGCCATCTTTTTCCGGATATAGTTCTCTTTTCGCCATATTTTCACCTCAAATTTAGCTGAACCACACAACTGCAAGTGCGATAAATTCCAACAGTCCAATAAATACAAATGCCAAAATTCCTTTTAATCCCGGTTTTGGCACTTTTATTTTCGAGACAAATAAAAACGCCATAATAAACATGACAACAAAATATGCCACGGTACAGTCCACATCAAAGATAAACTGAATTAAAAGAACTGTTGGGAAGATGATTGCAGATGAAGTAACAGGAAGTCCTGTGTAGGTCTTTCTCACTCCAGTCTCTACTTTCTGTCTCTCCTCTTCCATCACATTAAAATAAGCCAGTCTGATTAATGATGCCAGAATGTACAAAATCAAAACAACAAACATAATCAAAACAACCGGAAATGTAAATTTTTCATCTTTTCTGAATCTTGGAATCTCCCTGATATTCGGTGAGACACGAATCATCGCATCTCCGATACAGGCTGGCAATACACCAAATGCAATAATGTCTGATAAGGAATCCACCTGTATTCCAAACTTGTTCTCTCTGTCGGTTCTGTCCTTTTTCAGTCTTGCCACCTTACCGTCAAACGCATCACACAGACCACAAAACATCAAGAAGAACACTCCCATATATGGATGTCCCGTACCATTTAATGATACCAGAATTCCCAGTCCTGCGGATAATGCAGACATGTATGTAAGATACTGACTATAATTATAATAACCTATCATTTGTAACATCTCCTATATCTTCTTAATATATATCCTATTAAAATAGTCACTCCACTTAGAACGACACATGTGTAAAAAGAAAGACTCCTGCTGAGCAGTTCCAAATTCGTTGCCATTTCATTTCCCATTATTTTTCCAAAGCCGTTTAGCATCAGGAAATCTGCCACTCCCATAGAGCCCGGAATCGGCACACTGTTTGAGCCAACGGATGCAAAGCACTGAGTAATCCAGATTTCTACGCCCTTTAAAGATACGCCATGTAATGCAAAATAGCAGCACAGTGTGATTGTAATCAAAAATACTCTCTGCAGAAGATTGCACAGAAATGCTGATATAAGCATCCCGCCCTTTCCTTCTATCATTTGAATACACAGTTTAAAATCATCTCTTGTCTTATACAATTTCTGCTGTCTCTTTTCCAGATTGTGCATCAAATGCAATTTGCACATAACTCTCATGAGGCAATCCATAATGGAATAAAGAATTTTTTCTTTTTTTAACAGCATAAAAAACATAAAACTCAAGCCTAATAACACCACATATCCGATTACCATAAATATTCTCGCAAGAAAATCAAACCTCATGTAAATGGTAGGAAATGCTGCCAGAGAAAATAATCCCACAGACAGCAGTGCCAGATTATACATAATCAGATTTACCATTAAAATTACGGTAACATATACCGGCGGTATCTTATCTTTTATCATAAAAAATGCACTTGCCGGCTGTCCTCCTGTCGCTGACGGTGTGATGGCAGAAAAATAAATATCTGCTGCCGAATAGACAAAACCATTTCTCAGTTTTCGTTTAAAACCAAATGATTTTGAAATGCAGAGCACCGCCAGTCCTTCAAACATGATATAACAAATCATACATATCACAGCCATTAAAATCCATTCAAGCCTCGCCGATTTGATACTGGATAGAAATTCTGTGACAGAAAAGTTTTTACTCTGCGCTGTCACCGCCCATATGCTGAAAGCAGCGATAAATACAAACAATATCGCCCATATGATTTTTTTCTTATTCATAATACCAGTTTCCTTATATTTTATTCACAGGATGTTTCGTTGTCATTCGTCCTGCTTTTTTCTGGGGCAAAAAACGTCTCCAGATAATAAAACGCGAAAGAATCATACCAAACTCTCCTACTACAACTGCTCCAATAATATCTGCAACAACATGTTGTTTCACGGTTACCACCGATAAAAATACCAGAAACGACATCACAATCGTTACAATGCGATATTGATTGGAAACTTTTTTTAAATAAAATACACTCCTTAAAATAATATAACTCTCCAGACAATGAATTGACGGGAACAGATTCACTGGTGTATCAATTTTATATATCAAAGATGTCATATAATCAAATATATTATTCACTTCAATTTCTGGTCTTACCATAGTAGTCGGGTATAAGACATAAAACAGAAAGCATACACTCTTCGCAATAATCTCCGCTGTAAAGATAATATAACATACTTCCCGACTTTCTCTTGCAACAATAAAAAATCCTACATACCACTGGATAAAAGCCAGCAGATAAATTGCAATCATTGCAGAGACAAAAGGAATTTTATTATCTACCCATACTGTAATATCGTGATGTACAAAATTGTGTGCAATAAATCTTGTACCGTAATAGGTAATCATGTTTACAACAAAAAACATAATTATTGGAATCCATGAATACTTTGGCAAAATTTTTTCAATTTTTTTTAATCTTATTTTTTCCATTTGTAAGTACCTTTGTAAATACCTGTAAATATCATAAATACAAAATCACACCAATGAAAACTCTGTATGTTATCATCTATGCAGCCATTTCTATTTATTGATATGCCAATAGTCGTGGTTGATTATAACACAAAACTCTTATAATAACTACACCTTTTTATTAAGAAAAAATTTATTTGTTTTTCAAATAGAAAATCGCAATCTGTGTTCTGTCTCTCAATTCCAATTTATTTAAAATACTACTGATATAATTTTTAATTGTTCCCTCTGACAAAAAGATTTTTTCCGATATTTCCTTATTAGAAAGACCATCTGAAATAAGCTGAATAATTTCAAACTCCTTATCGCTGATTCCTTTTTTCTTATAATCGAACTGTCTGCCCTCATTTTCCAGTAAAGACGGAAGTTTACTAATAATATGCCCATCATACACATTTCTATCCCCTATTACAGCACGAACCGCCGCAGAAATATTTCTAAAATTTTCTTTGAGTAAATATCCCTTGACACCAAGATTCAGCGCCCTTGTAATATATTCATTGTCAGAAAATGTTGTCAAAAGCAGGATTTTCGCCTGAGAATCCAGATTTAAGATTTTCTCTGATGCCTCAAGTCCATTTATATCCTTCATTCGAATATCCATAATTACAACATCCGGTTTTTGTTCCACATAACAGTCAATCCCCTCTTTTCCAGAATGTGCCTTTCCCACAACTACAAAATCCTGTTCCGCCTCAAAAATCATTTCTAATGACATCGTTACAAACTCGTCATCATCCACCAGTAATATTTTTATTTTCTCATCCATAAAATCATCATTCTCCATATAAGTTATTCGTCACTTTCTGTTTTAATCGGGATATTGACAAAAATTTTAAATCCCTGATTTGTATAAATATGTGCCACACCACCAAGTAATCTTGCCCTCTCTGCGATACCTGACAGACCAATTCCATCTGTGAGTTTCAGATTGATTTTCTCTTTTTCCTCTAAGGACAATTTTCCATTATCATAAACAGATACATTCATAAATGTTTCGAATCTGTTTATTTTGATTTCCACCTCATCTCCATTGCTGTGTTTTAAAATATTTGACATAGATTCTCTCACAATTGCAATCACAGAAACTTTAATCTTTTCATCTAAATCATCAATATTGGCGATTTCTTTTTTTATCTTTCTGTCCCCCATTTCTTTTATCATATCATTGATACTGTCCTCCACATGAATCGTCTCATTGTGAATCTGATGAACTGTTTTTCTCATTTCCTTTAATGTATTATCCAATGTACTCTCCAGAATTTCAAGCTTATCTTCTAAGTATTTATCCTTATTCACTGTTCGAATGGCTCCAGATAATATCAGTGACCTTGACAGCATATGTCCCACATTGTCATGCAGTTCACGTGCAATCATCGTTCGTTCCTTCATAATTGCCATGCAAATTTCATTGTCCTGATTTTGAATCAGCATACGTTTTTCATTTTTAAGAATGTTCTCTTTTTCAACAAGAGTATCTCTTGTCTTTTTTCCAATATCTATGAGTTTCTGATTTCTTCTCACAAGAAACAAGACATATATGCTGAAAATATATAAAATGGTCATCATTAGTCTTTGATTTTGCTCGTAGATAATTACAATGAAAAAGCCAATGGTATCCCCGATAAAAACAGCTCCTTTGTATCGAGCAAGCACACTCCCCGCCATAAAAAAATACACAACAAGCGACACTACAACATTTTCTGTTGTAATGCCGCTGTTAATCATTCTGACTAATATCAAACTGTAAATAAAACTAATCGCCAATACTTTTTGTCTCATACTCAATTATCTCTCTTTATTTTAGAAACAATCATTCCAGTCACCACCAACGCTATAATATACAGCCCCTCAATTGCAAGTGATAAATAAAACTGTCCATCAAAAGAATTATTCTGAATACATTTATTTGCATGCGCATACCAGTAGACCGGACCAATCTTTGACAAGTTAATTACGGTGCTGCTCATAATGGACTGTGGCACAAATATCCCTGATGTAAATGCAAGTGCCAGACCTACCATGTTAGAAACCATACTGATAATGGAGTCCTGTGTTGTAAACTCACTGAGCAGATAGGCAAATGCAAGGCAGACGAGCAAAAATATAAATCCATTTGCCATATATACCGGATAGTGGTGAAATCCTTCCATCCCCCTTGTCATAAATCCAAGTGGAACTGTGAAAATCAGAAAAATTGCAAATCCGACAGTAAAAAATCCGAGTAAAATCTGAAACTGTCTGCTAAAAAATGTCAGAGCACTGACTTCCATTCTCATAATGACTTCTTTTTGTCTCAGGTCCTTTAATGTTGTTCCGATAATTACAGCTATCGATACCGTCATAACATAAGACAGAAAATTAAACGCGTATAAGATAAATGTC
>ONXS01000096.1 GCA_900321855.1 uncultured Eubacteriales bacterium
ATTTCAAAACTACAAAAGAGATACAACAAGAGAATATTATGATCAGGCGTGTGAGGAAGATGCAAGGCTTTATTCACAGGAAGAAGTTATGATGTATACAAGAGCTTTGGGAAAGTCCAGAGGAAATATAGAATAGAAGAGGAAAGTTGAAGATGAAACGAAACAAGTATCTTATTATTGGAATGATTGCTGTGATAGTAGTTATTGTTACAACTGTTATCTGTCTTGTGTTGGGAAAAAAAGAAAAGACGGGGATAAAAAAAGGTTCTGTAATAAAAGAGACAACCGTGGAGACAACTACAGAGGAAAGAACGACTACGGCTCCAGAGACAACAAAGGAAGAAACAACACAAGAGCAGACGACAGAAGAAGTGACAACAGCAGAAACCGAGACAACACAACCTGTTACGGAAGTGGAAACAGAAGACGAAGAACAGGAAGTAGATTCTAATCAGTCAGAAAACTCAGAAAATCAGGAGTCAGAAGTTCAGACAGAAGAACCAGCAACAGAACAGGTTGTCACACCGACACAGCCAGTTAGCAGTTACACTGGAACTGGAAGAAAAATTGTCATTGATGCGGGACATCAGGCGAGAGGAAATTCAGAAAAAGAGCCTGTAGGACCGAACTCTAGTCAGATGAAGGCAAAAGTGACAAGTGGCACATCTGGTGTAGTCAGTGGGTTAGATGAATCACAGCTGAATCTTATGGTATCGTTGAAATTAAGAGAAGAATTGCAGCGCAGAGGTTATGAAGTCATCATGACGAGAACAACACAGGATGTAAATATGAGTAATTCCGAACGAGCAGCAATTGCAAATGATGCGGGAGCAGATGCCTTTATCCGTATTCACGCAAACGGTTCCGATAATAGTTCAGCAAATGGAGCGATGACAATCTGTCAGACGAGTAGCAATCCATATAATGCACATTTATATAATGAAAGTAAAAATTTATCCACTTGTATTTTAGATGATATGGTAGCCGCAACAGGATGCAGACGAGAATATGTCTGGGAGACAGATACAATGAGTGGAATTAACTGGTGTCAGGTTCCAGTCACGATTGTAGAGATGGGATATATGTCAAATCCTACAGAAGACGAACTCATGGCAACAGACAGCTATCAGCAGAAAATTGTAACAGGAATTGCAAATGGTGTAGACCGATATATTGCGGGAAGATAAGAAAATACATATCACATTAGCAGTATCTGAAAAATAAGTGATAGTATATTTAGAAACGGAGGAATAATTCAAAAATGAAATTTTTGATTCAGAGGGTGCAGCATGCAAGCGTTACCGTAGACGAGTCAGTAATTGGAAAAATTGGTCATGGTTTGCTGGTATTTGTCGGAGTGTCAGATACCGACAATGAACAAATTGCTGACAAGATGATAGATAAGTTAGTAAAACTCAGAATATTTGATGATGAGGACGGAAAAACAAATTTGTCCATTGCAGACGTAAATGGAGAGTTTTTGATTGTGTCGCAATTTACCTTATATGCCAATTGTAGAAAAGGAAACCGTCCGTCCTTTACCGATGCAGGAAAGCCAGACAAGGCAAATACGCTATATGAATATATTTTAAAACATGTGGAAGAAAAAGGATTTAAAGTAGAACATGGTGAGTTTGGAGCAGACATGAAAGTGGAACTTTTAAATGATGGACCGTTTACCGTTATCTTGGATTCGAAAGAGATTGGAATAGAAAATTAACATAACTATTCCATAATAATACTTATTGTGACTGAAATGCGATGTAAATAAAGTATTATATTTCTTGCACTCCGTCACTAAAGCGAAAGTTGTGCTGCGTAACATAATATCTTACTTTTGCTTTTTAGATAAGAAAATTTATCTGAAAAGTAAAATCTTTTTTTTGTTTATATGGTTTGTTTCACTTGATAGTTCAAACTTATAGCTTATTATTTGTAATATCTGCAATTTTTTCAATAATTATTTTTGTATTGTGCAAATCACGAGGTGAAAATTGCTCTAATATGATTAATATATCAGACAACTCTGAGGTTGGAGCGATTGTGACTAATTTATCGCAATTTGTAGAGTGTACAATCTCTTCAATAGAAACATCGAGAACATCAGCGATATTTTCTAAAACGGAAATGGTTGGATTCCTCATACCACGCTCAATCTGTCCGACATAGGTGGTTGCAATACCGGCAGATGCGGCAAGGTCTTCCTGACTGATTCCTCTTTGTGTGCGAATATATTTGATTCTCTGACCAATAAGTTCGTTTAAATTCATAAGATACCTCGGTTTTTGTAAAAATAATAATAGATAATTAAATTTTAGGATAGAGGGTGGAGAGGAACAAGTAATTAAAGTGTTTGATTGAATAAGAAATATAACTATAATATCATTGATTGAGACGAAAAATATTATCGTTCACATCATCTGATTCTTTATTCCAATGTTTAAGTTGTAGATTTTTACTGAATATAGAAATCCTCCATTTTTCAATGTGAAAAGAATTACATGAGAGTAAGGGAGAATTTGTGTTTCAATCAGAGTTTAATCTCTGATTGACTATGAGATGAGAATACTTCTTTTGTCATATATGACAGGAGAAGTATTTTTTTGGATATATAATTATAAAATTATGAAAAACTCTTGACTTATTATCAAAATAGTAGTATATAATAATTATTGATATTATCAAAATGATAATAAGTAAGAGGAGGAATAAAACATGAGTATTAAGTATAAAAAATTTGAATCAACACAATATGTAATGAAGATGAAAAAAGGACAGATAACAAGAAGAGGAGCAGGATTATCTTTCTTTTACAACACAATGACAACGAGCATGATAGTGATACCAATGATTGCATTTGATGACAGTTTTGCATTTGACGATATTATGACATCTGATTTTCAGAGCGTGGGAGTTCAGGGCGATATTTCCTATATGGTAAAAGATTACGAGCAGGCTGCAAAGATGGTTGATTTTTCTTACAAGTCAAATGAGAAGGACTATCAGGCAGTTTTACTTGCGGCAAAACAGAAGATGGCAAAGCGAATTACAAATCTTGCAAAGGTTTATATCACAAAATTTATCAGCCAGAGAAATATCAGGAAGGCAATTGTGGCAAATGATGAGCTTGCAATGTTCCTTCAGGAAAGTATGAGAGAGGACAAGACAATCGAGGAATTTGGAATTCAGTTAGTTTCGATTTCAATCCTCGGAATATTTGCAAAGCCAGAGACAAAAAAAGCGTTAGAGGCAGCTGCAAGAGAAGAAATTTTAAAGATGCAGGATGATGCGATTTACAAACGAAGAAATGCTGCGATTGAACAGGAACGTTTGGTAAAAGAAAATGAACTGAATACTGAGATTAAGGTTGCACAGAAGGAGAAAGAAAAGAGAGAAAAAGAGATGGAAACCAAACGAATGATTCAGCAAAAACAGGCGGAGATGGATGAAATTGAGATGCAGGACAAAATTAAGCTAGAAGAAGAAAAACAGAAACTGGTAGATTTGGAAATTGCAAATGAGAAGAAAAAGTCTGATGCAAAAGCATATGATTCAGAAGCATTGTTGAAGACATTTATGAGTATTGATCCGGAAATCGTAAAAGCACTTGTAGAGAGTAACATGGACAGCAAAGCGCTCATTGCAAAGGCATTTGCAGGAATTGGTGACAATGCAGATAAAATTGGAACATTAAATATCTCTCCTGATTTATTGGATACACTGACAAAATAGAAAGAATAATGATAAAAATATCTTTGTGAATGTTTGAAATGATTTGTGATAGTATATGTAGAAATGTGGCAAGTTAAGAGTAATTGTGTGAGGGGATAAGAGAAGAATGGAGGAGGTAGACAACATGAACCGAGGAATGAGAAAAGTTGTAATTGTAACAAGACATACCAGATTACAGGAATTAATTTTCAAGTATAATACAAAAGAGCAGGTGAGATTTTATATCGAGCACATGGGAGCAGATTTTGCAGATTATGAAGATGAGGACATCAAATATCAGAACGCTGTTGCACAGGTATATAATACGGTACAGAATTTTGCGAGAGTACAGGTGGTGGACAGGGGATTTATTCCAAATATGGTATTTGGAAAGGAAGATGTTGTATTATGTGTCGGACAGGATGGACTTGTTGCAAATGTCATGAAATATCTAGATGGGCAGCCTCTTATTGGAATTAATCCAGATCAGGCGAGATATGACGGTGTACTACTTCCTTTCGGTGCAGGAGACATGAACATGGTATTGCCAGAAGTTCTTGAGGGAAGAAATAAAGTTCGTGAAGTGACAATGGCAGATGCACAAACCAATGATGGTCAGCATATGTTGGCGGTAAATGATTTATTTATCGGATGTCGGACACATTCTTCTGCAAGATATGAATTGAAGATAAATCAGGAGAAGGAAGTTCAGTCATCAAGTGGAATTATTATTTCTACGGGATTGGGCTCTACCGGATGGTATCGTTCTATTATGGAACAGGTGTCAAGAATAGCCAGACAATTTGGAAATACAGACATCCCGTATAAGGCGGTTTCATGGGAAGAAGATAAACTGATTTATTCTGTCAGAGAGCCATTTCCAAGCCGTACAACACAGACAAATCTGGTATTTGGACATATATGTCCTAAAGATAATTTTCAGATTATCTCCCAGATGCCAAATCATGGTGTGATTTTTTCAGATGGAATGGAAGAAGATGCAATTCGTTTTCCTTCCGGCACAGCAGTCAGAATACATATTGCAGATAAAAAGGGACAATTGGTGGTGTAGATGTGATAAAACAGAATGACAAATCAGAATATTGTCAGTATAATTAAAATGAAATTCAGAAAAATAAAAAGCGAGTGTTGAAATAATACAGGTCACAATCCCATTGGCTTTAGACGATGGGAGTTCACTGGAATTATAGACATACAGATACACTGACAATGGTGTTGTTAGCATTGTTTTTTATCGATAAAGATATGGATAAATAATCACTATTAAGAAAGAGGCTCTCTATGAACGAAAAAGAATTTTTACAAGCGTATGATATTACAAAATACGACAGACCATCCGTTACGGCAGATATGGCAGTTTTTAGTATTCAAGACAAATATATAGATGATATAACAGAAAAACCAGATATTCGTAAACTTCCAGACAAGAAACTAAATATACTTTTAATAAAAAGAGCAGGACATCCATTTCAGGGAAAATATGCACTTCCCGGTGGATTTTGCAAAAAAGGAGAATCCGTCTATGAGACAGCAAGACGAGAACTCCATGAGGAGACAGGGGTAAATTATGGATATTTAAATTTATTTGATGTATTCTCTGATACAGGAAGAGATCCGAGAGGATGGATTATCTCAAACGGATTTTTGGCATTGATTGACAGCGAAAAATACAGAGTACACGCAGGCAGCGATGCATGGGAAGCAAACTGGTTTGAGATAGATTACACTTGTAAATACGAAAATGAAAGCAAAATTCATGAGATTGTATTTAAAAAAAGAGAACAGGAAGACAGTGGAGAGAGAGAGCAACTTTTCCTCAGAGGGATAGAACAAATCATCTATTTAGAGCAAGGAAAGAAGATAGAATGGAAAGTTGAACAGAGCGAGTTTGCGTTTGACCACGGAGAGATTATATTAAAAGCATTGTTAAAACTCAAAGAGAGAGTGGAATACTATGGAGATTTAGTATTTGAATTACTTCCTGAATATTTTACATTAACTGAGTTACAGAAAACATACGAGGCGATTCTCGGAAGAAAATTATTAGTTGCGAACTTTAGAAGAAAAATAGCAGAAATGGTATCCGAGACAGACAAGATGGTAGAAGGAGCCGGTCACAGACCTGCCCAATTATTCCAAGCAAGGAAACAGGGGGTCAGACCCCAGAGAAGTAACTAACCGGAGTTAGTGTTGACTATCAGAACCGAATTTGGATAAAATTGTACTAGAAATTTTATTAATAACCAGCCCCCCTATACTTGTAGAGAAAACATATCACAGTCTTCGCAGCAGGAAACAAGGGGTCAGACCCCAGAGAAGTAACTAACCGGAGTTAGTGTTGACTATCAGAATCAAATTTGGATAAAATTGTACTAGAACTTTTATTAACACCCATCGCCCCTATACTTGTGGAGAAAACATATCACAGTTTCCGTAGCAAGTATAGGGGCGATGTGCGTCATTTTGCATTATATACTGAAAAACCTAAAATTACTCTACATCCTTCAATGCCTCAACATCCTTCAATGCCTCAAGGTCAACTTCGCCAGTTCGAATCTTGACAACTTTATCAACATTATAAACGAATATCTTACCGTCTCCGATATGTCCTGTATACAATGTTTTCTTAGCTGTCTCGATAACTTCATCGACTGGAATATTGCCGACAACAATTTCAAGTTTTACTTTAGGAAGTAATGTCGCATCCATCTCAACTCCACGGTACATTTCGCCGGCACCTTTCTGAACACCACAACCCATAACCTGTGTAACAGTCATACCAGTGACACCGAGGTCATTCATGGCTTTTCGAATCTTATCATATCTTGAGAGTTTTGCGATAATGACAACCTTGTAAATACCAGTCTCATTTACATCTGGAGCTTTTACTACATGGATGGCAGCTTTCTTCTGAACTTCAGTAGCCTCAGCGTAATCGTCTGTTCCAAGTAAGGTATTTTCATTGACTTCCATTTGCATAGAGTTTGAAACATCCATGATACTAAATCCGGAATAAGCGGATGCAAGACCATGTTCCATAGCATCTAATCCAACAATTTCCTCTTCTTCTGTGACACGAAGTCCGAAGATTGCTTTGATAACTAAGAAAGTAATCGTAATTGTAACGATGGTCCACAGAGCAGTTGCACCAAGACCTACAAACTGAAGTCCCAACTGTTTGAATCCGCCGCCATAGAAAAGTCCTTCGCCTGCAATCTGGTTTGCACCAAATGTCTTGCCATCACCAATACCTCTTGCAAATGCAGGAGCAGTTTCTGTTGCAAATAAACCAACGGAAATGGTTCCCCAGATACCGTTCATCATATGAACAGCAACAGCACCAACGGGGTCATCGACATGAAGTACATAGTCACAGAGCCACACGCCAAAGATTACTAAGAAACCAGATACAAAACCAATGATAATTGCACCAAACGCATCACATACATCACAAGGAGCAGTGACAGCTACAAGACCTGCAAGTGAGGCATTTAAACACATTGAAACATCAGGTTTGCCATATTTTATCCATGTAAAAATCATACATACGAGAGTTGCAACAGCAGGGGCGATTGTTGTAGTAACGAAGATAGAACCAAGTTCCTCAACAGTTGTGGCAGCAGCTCCGTTAAATCCATACCAGCCGAGCCAAAGAATAAATACACCAAGTGCACCAATTGGAAGGTTGTGACCAGGGAACGCATTTACCTTTGTAACCTTGCCGTCTTTATCTCTTTTAAATTTACCAATACGAGGTCCGATGATTGCGGCACCAATTAAAGCACAGATACCACCAACCATGTGAATACAGTTTGAACCGGCAAAATCGTGGAAACCAATCTGGGCTAACCATCCGCCGCCCCATGTCCAATGTGCTTCAATTGGATAAATCAGTGCAGAAATAATTGCCGAATAAATACAGTAAGATAAGAATTTTGTTCTCTCAGCAACTGCACCAGATACGATAGTGGCTGTTGTTGCACAGAACACTAAGTTGAAAATGAAATTAGACCAGTCAAAATGTGCATAATCGGTAAAAATATCAAATCCAGGTTTGCCGATGATGCCAACTACATCTTCCCCTAAGAATAATCCAAAACCAATTGCGATGAATACAACTGTACCGATACAGAAATCCATCAGATTTTTCATCAGAATGTTACCAGCGTTTTTCGCTCTTGTAAATCCAGTTTCAACCATTGCGAAACCTGCCTGCATCCAGAATACTAATGCTGCACCGAGCAGGAACCATAAGCCAAACATTTCACCATGCATTGAATCTAATGCGCTTAAAATTTCTCCATCCATATTTGTGTCCTCCTTTTGTGTGTAAAGTTTTTTGTTATCTTCAAATTCATATATCAGTATTTGCAGTGCTTTTGAACCAAGCAAATCCGACTTAGTTTTGAATCCTTATAAATAGAATTGCTAAATCAGGTATCTTTTGATTGAATCAATATAAAAGCAACTGGTTTTAGAATAACAAAAACGGATAAGGAAAATGCTCCCCGACACCACTGCATTGTGGAACATTTTCTTTATCCGTTTTTTATAAAACAGCATATCTTAATATATGAACTGAAAAAAGGCACTGAGTAAAATCTCAGCGCCTTTGCTTGGTTAGGAGTATAGTACCGGCAAATAAAAATGTCAAGAACTTTTTTATAAAAAATTTACAAGAACTTCAATATCCATTCAAAAATTGGGAATAGAATATAATCAATGCTTTTTTGTAATAATATCGTATGCTTTATAAATATTTGTAATAAAAGAGGGAAAGGCGTATACTATAACATAAGAAAAAATTATGCTAGTATGGCATGAATGATGCAGGTCTTATGCAGACCAAATCAAGAAAAAATAAGATAGATGAGATAAAGGAGAAGATTATGAACGTGGATAAAAAAGTAATAGATCAGGAATTTTTGACAGGAGAGAGAGCACTTTTCTTTGGAAAAGATTTGCATATCGTAAACAGTATTTTTGATGACGGAGAATCACCACTCAAACATGCAGAGAATATTTTAGCTGAAAATTGTGCATTTAAGTGGAAATATCCATTCTGGTATGCGAAAAATATTCACATCAAAGACAGTGCATTATTCGAAGGCGCAAGAGCAGGAATTTGGTATACAGATAATGTTGTTGTAGAAGACACTTTAATCGAGGCTCCAAAAGAATTTCGAAAATGTGATGGCGTGGAGTTGAAAAATGTATCCATTCCAAATGCACAGGAGACATTGTGGAATTGCAAAAATGTAAAATTGAATCATGTTACTGCAAAAGGTCCATATTTTGGAATGGGATGCGAGAATGTAGTTCTCAATAATTTTAATCTCTATGGAGATTATTGTTTTGACGGAGCAAAAAATGTAGAAGTACACAACTCGAAATTTTTGTCAAAAGATTGTTTCTGGAACGCAGAGAATATCACTATTTATGACTCTTATATTTCAGGAGAATACCTTGCATGGAATTCAAAAAATGTCACATTAATTAACTGTACAATTGAGAGTTTACAGGGAATGTGTTACATTGAGAATCTTGTATTGAAAAACTGCAAGTTAATCAACACAACACTTGCATTTGAGTTTTCATCTGTAGAGGCAGAAATTACAACAAAAGTAGACAGCGTGATGAATCCAAACAGCGGAACAATTACAGCAAAACATATCGACAATCTCATTCTTGAACAGGACAGAGTAGACACAAGTAAGACTAAGATTGTGTGTACAGAGTAAATAATAGTACAGGATATAGTTAATACAAAGAATAAAGCAGCAAGCAAGGCTAGTACAAAGGATAAAAGCAGTAAGCAAGGCTAGTACAAAGGATAAAAGCAGCAAGCAAGGCTAGTACGAAGGATAAAAGCAGCAAGCAAGGCTAGTACAAAGGATAAAAGCAGCAAGCAAGGCTAGTACAAAGAATAAAAGCAGCAAGCAAGGCTAGTACAAAGAATAAAATCAACGAAGTACGGCTAGTACAAACAATAAAAGTAGCCATAGCTAATTATAGTTAATATACAAAATAAAAGTCCACAACACTGGCAGGATACCTGTGGAGAAAGCATTTCACAGTTTTTGGAGCAGTATCTTGTCAGTGTTCGTCAATTAAAATGACATATAAAAAGAAAGGAATCAAGCTTTATGAATAAATATAACTTTGACGAACTCATTGACCGTTCCGGCAATTCAATCAAATGGGATGTCGCAGAGAATGAACTTCCTATGTGGGTAGCTGATATGGATTTCAAGACAAGTCCTGCGATTATTGAGGCATTGAATCAGAGAGTAAAACATGGTCTGTATGGGTACTGCGATATTAATGATGAGTGGTATGATGCGTACATCAATTGGTGGGACAGGAGATATGACTTCAAGATGGAGAAGGAGTGGTTGATTTTTTCAACAGGCATCGTACCTGCAATTTCAAGCATTGTCAGAAAAATTACAACTCCGGCAGAAAAAGTATTAATCCAGACTCCTGTCTATAATATCTTTTTTAATTCGATTTTAAACAATGGAAGAGTACCATTGCAGAGCCAACTTGTATTAAAAGACAACCGATATGAGATAGATTTCGAGCAATTAGAAAAAGATTTGAGTGATCCGCAGACAAGTCTTATGATTTTGTGTAATCCGCAAAATCCAGGTGGAAATATCTGGGATAAAGACACACTTGCAAAGATTGGAAGTCTCTGTAAAAAGTATGGAGTGAAGGTTCTGTCCGATGAGGCACACTGCGATTTGACATTACCGGATTATAAATATATCCCATTCTTATCTGTCAGTGACGAGTGCAGAGAAGTTGGAATTGCATGCTATTCTCCAAGTAAGACATTCAATGTGGCAGGAATTCACAGTGCTGCGGTAGCAGTAGTAGAACCTGTTCTCAGACATAAAGTATGGAGAGGACTTAATACAGATGAAGTGGCAGAACCAAATGTATTTGCAGTACCAATGGCAGTGGCTGCCTACAACGAAGGAGAAGAATGGCTCGAAGAATTAAGAGTCTACCTTGCAGAAAACAGACAAATCGTGACAAAATTTGTTGAAAAAGAATTGCCAGAACTGAAAGTAATCAAAGGAGAGGCAACCTATCTTTTGTGGATAGACTGCACAGCACTGAAAAATGGTGGAAAAAATATTGCAGCCTTTATTCGAAAAGAGACAGGACTTTATCTGTCAAAAGGAATTCAATATGGAGAAGGCGGAGAGGGATTCTTGAGAATGAACCTCGCCTGCCCAAAGGCAAGAATCTATGACGGTTTAGAGCGATTGAAAGAAGGAATTAAGAAATATCAGGCACAGGAAAATGATATATAATATTCTTAGAAAATCTGTGCTCCGCTTTGTATCAACCAAATTCACCCAATAAACAGAAAAGAGCCTACATCACCAAATCCCAACTAGAAGAGCGCCCCGATACCTGTGGAGAAAACATATCACAGTTTTCACAAACAGGTATGTAGGCTCTTTTCATCCCAAATCCCAACTAGAAGAGCGCCCCGACACTTGTGGAGAAAACATATCACAGTTTTCATAACAAGTATCGGGGCGCTCTTTGTCAATTTTAGGATGCCGAAATATCCACATCCTTATGCTCAAATTTCGAATATGCAAAGTGCTGGCTCTTATACACGCTGTAATATCCGGAGAATACAAAACTCAGTGAAATGGTAATGAGATAAAATGGCATACCTGTGTATCCAAACATCTCAAAGCAGAGCAGCAGCGCAGCAATTGGACAGTTTGTGACACCGCAGAATAAAGCTCCCATTCCAATTGCAGCCGAAAGTGCAGGACTAAATCCGGTAAGCCTTGCAAAGGTGCATCCAAATGTTGCTCCGACATAGAGAGCGGGAACGATTTCACCACCCTTAAAACCGACTGCAAGTGTAATGGCAGTAAACAGTAGTTTAAATAGAAAAGCAAGATAAGGAGCCTTCCCCTCAACTGCCATCTCAATGACATCCATA